>JANXXM010000157.1 GCA_025350645.1 Ferruginibacter sp. | reverse complement strand
CTTGTATATTATTCATTTTCGTATTACTTATTTGCACAAAAAAAAATTAGAAATATTTCTATCCCTGCACAATAAAACAATCACATTGTTCGTTTTACACTTGGTTTTTCATAGGATATTGGATTAATACGGGCTGCGATTTCTATCATGGCCCCTTTTTTTGCCCTTAACTTCTTCTTTGTCAGGTAAATATTATTAACATAGCATTTCTGATAATCAAAATAATAGGTTTAACTACCACATTGATATTACTGTATTGTTTGATCAGGAATTGCCAATGATAAACAATTCACAATATAAAATTCACTTTTGCCGATAGTTATCGCATAAAAAAACTCCCTTCGTTAAAAGAGAGTTTTTATTATAAAATTTTAAAGCATTAACCCAGGTAAGCTTTTAAAGCACCGCTGTATCTTGCTTTTTGCAGGCGCTTTATTGCTCTTTCTTTAATTTGTCGTATACGTTCTTTTGTAAGATCATATTTATGACCAATCTGCTCTATAGTTACTCCATTTTCGCCATCCAGTCCAAAATAAGCATTTACGATCTCTGCTTCCCGTGGACTTAAAGATTTTAATACCCTGCGTATTTCGTCTTTTAAAGAATCGTGCATCACATCTTCGTCCGTTTCTGAACTGCCTTTAAGTAAATCTCCCATTGCCACATCTTCTGCTTCGTGCACTGGTGCATCTAACGAAGTATGACGGGTATTGCTCTGAAAAATATTATTGATTTCAGTTTCGCTCATCTCCAATAATTCTGCTAGTTCTTCAGTTGATGGCTCACGCTCATGCTCCTGCTCAAAGGCCATGTAAGCTTTGTTTGCTTTATTATAAGTGCCTATTTTATTTTGTGGCAAACGTACCAAGCGACCTTGCTCAGCTAAGGCTTGCAAAATAGATTGACGTATCCACCATACGGCATAAGATATAAACTTGAATCCTTTTGTTTCATCAAAACGCTGTGCAGCTTTGATAAGCCCAAGATTACCTTCATTTATTAAATCTGATAAAGAAAGCCCTTGGTGCTGATATTGCTTTGCAACAGATACTACAAAACGTAAATTGGCTTGTACTAATTTATCCAGTGCACGCTGGTCGCCCATTTTAATTTTCTGGGCCAAAATTGTCTCCTCTTCCGGAGTTATCATTGATATTTTAGAAATTTCCTGCAGATATTTTTCAACCGCTTGAGAGTCCCGGTTGGTTATCTGTGTAGCTATTTTTAATTGCCTCATTGTATATTATTAGGTTCAGAATATAAATCGTAAACATAGAAATGGCTGCAAAGTTACATTCTTTCAATTGCATACCAATAAATTTGTAAGAAAAAATTTTGTTGTTTGGAGATAATAGTATATGCAAATACCATGCTAATTTTTTAAAAATAAAAATATTTCTGAAATATGCCGGTAGATTATATTTGTAGTATGATTACAGAATTACGTTCGGATACTTTTACAAAGCCCACGCCTGCAATGTTACAGGCTATGTTTACCGCACAGGTTGGTGATGATGTTTTTGGTGAAGATCCTTCCGTAAATGAATTGGAAAATTATTGCGCCAACCTATTTGCTATGGAAAGTGCATTGTTTTGTCCATCTGGAACCATGACAAACCAAATAGGAATAAAATGCCATACACAGCCGGGCGATGAAGTTATTTGCGATAAAACAAGTCATGTTTACATTTACGAAGGTGGCGGCATTGCTTTTAATAGCGGTTGCCAAGTAAAATCAATTAATGGCATAAGGGGGATGATTACCGCAGATGAAGTAAAAGATTCCATTAATCCTGATGACGTGCATAAAGCTGCCACCAGCCTGGTATGTATAGAAAATACAGTAAATCGTGGGGGCGGCGGTTGTTATAATTTTGATGACATTGTAGCTATAAAAAATGTGTGTGATACCAATGGTTTAAAATTACACTTGGATGGTGCAAGGCTTTTTAATGCACTGCGTGCAACGGGTGAAAATGAAAAACAATATGGAGAAATTTTTGACAGTATTTCTATTTGTATGAGCAAAGGGCTGGGTGCGCCGGCAGGAAGTATTTTATTAGGAAGCCACGCTTTTATAAAAAAAGCCAGACGAGTAAGAAAAGTAATGGGCGGCGGCATGAGACAGGCTGGCTTTATGGCCGCTGCAGGTTTACATGCATTGCAGCACCACCAGCAAAAGCTTTTAATGGATCATGACCATGCTAAACAAATTGCGGCAGCTCTTATAAAAAAAGATTTTGTAGGGAAGATGCTGCCGGTTGAAACCAATATTATTATTTTTGAATTAAAGGGTGATGAAGCTCCAAACCATTTTTGTGAATTTATGAAAAAAAGAGACATTCTTTGTTTGCCCATTTCTTCCACACAGGTACGCATGGTTACACATTTGGATGTGAGTGCACAAATGGTCAATGATCTTATCCACGTTATTGATGCCATGTAATATTTTCACTTTATCCTTATCATTACACCACTAATTATATAATCTACCTCATGCGCTTTTATTCAAACAGCTATAAAATTGCAGGTCGTAATATTTCCTTTGCTACCATACTGTGGTTTACCCTTACTATAATAGCACTTATTGTACAATTTTTTAAAGGTATGCCCGGCAGCATAAACAACTACCTTATTTTTAAAGGAGTTTTTTTTCACAGCATCAACCAAACAAACCTTTATGCAGCTTACCCTGCAGCTTACGGAGACGTAAACCACTATGGCCCTGTATTCGGTTTGCTCATTGCACCTTTTGCATTATTGCCCAATATGCCAGGGTGTTTTCTTTGGGGTATCGCCAATGCTGCTGTTCTGTTTTATGCAGTAAATAAACTACCTGTTTCTACAAAAAATAAGCATATAATTTTACTTATTGGCGTGGTAGAAATGATGACAGCTATGCACAGTGTACAGTATAACCCGATGCTTACCGGTTTTATCATCTTATCTTATACGCTTGTACATGACAAAAAAGAAATATGGGCGACCCTGTTCATTGTACTGGGTATACTCACCAAAATATATGGCATTGCAGGATTGGCATTTTTTCTTTTTTCAGAAAATAAAGTAAAATTTATATTATATCTTATTTTTTGGATAGCTATTTTATTTGTACTCCCTATGGCTATTTCTTCGCCCACATTTGTAATTCAAAGTTATAAAGACTGGTATTTTTCACTGGCAGAAAAAAATGAATTAAATAATGAATCTGTAATGCAGGGCATGAGTGCAATGAGGATTATAAAAAAACTATTTGGATTTACCCTTATAAAAGAGGTGTATATTATTGCAGCGGGGGCAATATTTTATCTTTTAGCTCTCTTAAGATTTAAACACCATAAAAATATTAATTTTCAATTGTATTATCTGGCATTTTTACTAATTGGCGTTGTCATCTTTAGTTCATCTGCAGAAGCCCCAACCTTTGTAATAGCAATGATGGGTGTAGGCATCTGGTTCGTAACGGATAATAATAAAGAAAAATGGAAAATAGCTTTAATAATTTTTGCTTTAATACTTACTACTTTTTCCAGTACAGATGTTTTTCCTAATGTTGTTAAAGTAAATTATATACGCCCCTATGGTTTAAAAGCACTGCCTTGTTTATTAATATGGCTTACTATTGCATTTCAATTATTGTTCAATAAATTTGGTACGGTAGTGCAACAGAAATATGCGTAAAAAAGTAAGTATTATAATACCAGTTTATAACGAAACTACTAATATAAATGTAGTGGCAACCGCTGTGGAAAATGTTATGAACACATTGCCGTACGATTACAATATTATTTTTGTAAATGATGGCAGTACAGATCTTACCGTGCAGTATATAAAAAAACTTTGCAGCAAAGATTCTCACATAAATTATATTTCCTTCTCCCGCAATTTTGGTCATCAAAATGCATTAAAAGCAGGTTTTGATATGAGCTCTGCGGATGCAGTAATAAGTATGGATGGTGATATGCAGCACCCTCCGGAGATGTTGCCGGAACTGCTGCGATTGTGGGAACTCGGAAATGATGTGGTCTATACTATTAGAAAAGATCATCAGGAACTGCCGATGGTAAAACGTAAAACGAGTGATATGTTTTACAGGATACTGAACCGGCTCTCTTCTATAGAACTAGAGAAAGGTACCGCAGATTTTAGGCTGCTGGATAAAAAAGTGGTAGATGTGTTAAGAGAAATAAAGGAGTATGATCTTTTTTGGCGTGGCCTGGTAAAATGGCTTGGCTTCAGGCAAATATCGGTGGAATATGAGCCAGGTGTTAGAGTAGCCGGAAAATCTAAATACACTTATAAAATGATGATGGAATTTGCATTAAAAGGGATTACCTCTTTTAGTACCAAACCCCTTATTATTGCCATTTACCTGGGTTTTATCAGTGCTTTTTTATCGTTTTTATATATACCTTATGCAATGGTAAGTTACTATAGCGGGCACGCAATTTCTGGCTGGGCATCTGTTATTGTAACCATTGCTTTTTTTGGTGGCATACAATTAATGATATTAGGAATTATAGGAATGTACCTGGGCAAGTTATTTATGCAGAGCAAGCAACGTCCTCATTACATCATCAGCGAAACAGATATTACATGAGCAAACATATTCTACTTAGTTTTGATATAGAAGAATTTGATATGCCCCTGGAATATCATCAGCTCATCCCGGAGAAAGAGCAAATGACCGTTGGAAAAATTGGACTGGAAGCATTAATACCGCTTTTGCAAAAATATACATTACCCACTACCCTTTTTACAACTGCAAATTTTGCATTGCACTATGCTGCAGATATAAAGGCATTGGCATACGATCATGAAATAGCTTCTCACACATTTTTTCATTCTAGGTTTGAAGAAAAACATTTACGCCAGTCTAAAGAAACGCTGGAACATATAACCGGCAAACCCGTTACAGGCCTTCGTATGCCACGTATGCGTAAAGTTGCAATGAAAGAAGTTATACAAGCAGGATATTCATACGACTCTTCTATAAACCCAACCTGGCTGCCTGGCCGGTATAATAATTTTAATTTGCCACGCACCGTTTATAAAGATGAGGATATGATAAGAATTCCTGCCAGTGTTTCTCCATTAATAAGGCTTCCTTTATTCTGGCTTGGATTTAAAAATTATCCCTATAAATTATTTTTAAAATTGTGTTTACAAACATTATATAAAGATGGTTATGTATGTTTATATTTTCATCCATGGGAGTTTACAAATATTAGCAATTATAAACTGCCGGGTTATACTAAAAAGCCAGATGATGTAGTATTACTGACCAGGTTAGAAAGATTAATAAATGATCTGTCAGCAAAGGGTAATTTTACAACTATACATGATTTTTTGAAAATTAAAAATTTTATAAAATAAAAAATATTTCAAGCTATGTTCCCTTCTATAAATCCTACCGATACTATTGCCTGGAGTGTGTTACAGGCAAAATTTGAAAATGTGAAACCCATAAAAGAACTTTTTGCAGCAGATGAAGAACGGTTTAAAAAATACTCCTTACAATTTGAAGATATACTGTTTGATTTTTCTAAGAATACTATAACGGATGATATCCTGCAAACCCTGCTTAGCCTGGCTGAAGAATGCGGTTTAGCCGACGCCATACCAGCCATGTTTGCAGGAGAAAAAATAAATAAAACCGAAGATAGAGCTGTGCTGCACACTGCACTTAGAAATTATAGTGGCAAGCCTGTACTGCAGGATGGTACTGATGTGATGCCTGATGTGAATGCTGTGCTGGCTCAAATGAAAACCTTTTGTGATGAGGTGCATACGGGTATATGGAAAGGCTACACCGGTAAAAAAATAAAGTACATTGTAAATATTGGCATAGGGGGCAGCGACCTTGGGCCGGTAATGGTTACAGAAGCATTAAAACCTTATTGGGTAGAAGGGATACAACCTTATTTTGTAAGCAATATAGATGGAACAAATATTACGGAGACATTAAAAAAAATATCTGCAGAAGAAACTATTTTTTTAATTGCCAGCAAAACATTTACCACGCAGGAAACCATGACCAATGCGCAAACTGCAAGAAACTGGTTCCTGAAAAGCGGTGCTACAGAAAAAGATATTGCAAAACACTTTGTGGCATTAAGCACTAATAAAAAAGATGTAGAAGTATTTGGCATAGATTCTAAAAATATGTTTGTTTTCTGGGATTGGGTGGGTGGCCGTTACAGCCTTTGGAGTGCTATCGGGCTTAGTATTGCTGCTACCATTGGCTATAATAATTTTGAACAATTACTAAAAGGTGCACATAGTGCTGATGTACATTTTAGTAACAACTCTTTCGAAAAAAATATTCCTGTTTTAATGGCACTCATTGGTATTTGGTATAGAAATTTTTATGACGCACCTACAGAAGCTATTTTGCCTTACGATCAGTATCTTCATAGGTTTGCAGCTTATTTTCAACAGGGTAATATGGAAAGCAATGGCAAGCATGTGGATAGAAATGGGAAAAAAGTGAGTTACCAAACCGGCCCTGTAATTTGGGGAGAACCAGGTACAAACGGACAACATGCATTCTACCAGTTAATTCATCAGGGCACACAAATTATACCCTGCGATTTTATTATTGCAGCAAAAAGTCATAACCCCACGGGCGATCATCAAATGAAATTAATAAGCAATTTCTTTGCGCAGGCAGAGGCATTAATGAACGGCTCTGCACATGAAAATCCTTACCGGGTTTTTGAAGGAAACAGACCAAGCAATTCGTTTCTTATAAAAGAAATTACTCCATATACACTGGGGCAGCTGATAGCACTTTACGAGCACAAAATATTTGTACAGGGTGTTATTTGGAATATTTTTAGTTTCGATCAATGGGGTGTGGAACTGGGGAAAAAATTAGCAGTAAATATTCAAAGCGAATTAGTAAATGATGAAGTGATAACTTCTCATGACAGCAGTACCAATGGATTGATAAATGCTTTTAAAAGAGAAAGAGAACCAAAAAAATAACTATGTTTATTTCACGTAAAACTTATAGTATGAAAAAAATAATAATACTCATCTTATTTGTGTTTATAGTTTGGGGAGGCTATGGGCAACTGTTAAAAAAAATGGAATCGATAAAATTTAAGGCTTTACCGCCATTGCCAACTTATTATAATTGTATGCCCCTTTCTAAAGATCCAACAGTACAAACGTATTTTGTAATAACAAAGCGGGTGATAATTTTACCCTTAGATAATATGCCCTGCCTCGTGCCCTGTACGGAAAATGTTGCTAATATGCCGGTAGCTTCTTATAATAATTTATCAGTAGAAAATATTCCCAATTTTTTTAGGAAAAATAATAGCATAGAAGACATGAAAAATAAGTAGCTACTAATCCTAAATATATCCCAATATCTTCAACATACTTTGTGAGGTTTGTTCTTTTGCAAAAAGCCTATCTATAAGTTTACCATTTTTATCCCTTTCAATAATAATATGTTTAGGAGATGGTATGAGGCAATGCTTAATACCGCCATAGCCGCTTATCTGATCCTGATATGCACCTGTATGAAAAAAGCCTACATACAAAGGTTCCTTATTATTTTCCATCTGGTCTTTATCTACACTTTTTACTTTAGGTAAAAAAACTTCGTTTATATGCTCTTCAGAGTCGTAATAATCATGCCCATCGCAAGTTATACCGCCCAGTACTACCCTTTGGTATTCATTTTCCCATTTGTTTATGGGCAGCATTAAAAATTTTTCACCAATGCCCCAGGTATCTGGCAGTGTTGTAATAAAAGAGGAATCTATCATGTACCAGGTTTCCCTGTCGTTCTGCACCTTTTCGCCTATCACACTATATATATGTGCCATGCTCTCTCCTACCGTAAAACTGCCAAACTCCGTATAAATATCTGGCATTTGTACTTTAGCTTTTTTGCAGGCATTTTTTATATTCCCCACAATTTCGTTTATCATAAACTGGTAATCGTAGTTAAAACCAAGGCTGTGTTTTATGGGAAAACCACCACCAATATTTATAGAATCTAGCTCCGGACAAATCTTTTTTAGCTGGCAGTACAATGTTATACTCTTCTGTAATTCGCTCCAGTAATAAATATCGTCTTTAATACCTTTATTTAAAAAAATATGCAGCATCTTCAATTGAAATTTATCTTCATATCCTTCTATTTCATCTACATAAAATCCTAAAACATCTTTAGCCTTCATACCCAGCCTACTTGTGTAAAAAGGAAAAGAAGGTTCTTCTTCCGCCGCAATTCTAATACCCAGTTTAAACGGTTCACCCGTGCGGATGTTGCGCTTATACATGTTGAGTTCTTCCTTATTATCCAGTACAGGTATTACATTTTTAAACCCGTCATTTATTAGTTTTGCAATGCGGCTGGTATAATTTTTTTGTTTAAAACCGTTGCATACAATATTAATATCTTTTGTAATTTTTTTTCTTTTATACAAAGAGTTGATGATGTCAATATCATAAGCATAAGAGGTTTCCAGATGGATATTATGCTTTAAGGTTTCTTCTACAATAAAACTAAAATGGGAACTTTTTGTACAATAACAATAATTATATTTTCCTTCGTATTTATGTTTTTTAAAAGCTGTTGCAAACATTGCCTTGGCTTTATTTATCTGCATTCCTATCTTTGGCAAATAAGATAACTTAAGCGGTGTGCCATATTTATCTATCAGCGCTTTTATATCTACATCATTATACTGCAAAAAATTATCCTGCAACTTAAATCCTTCCTGAGGAAAATCAAATGTTTGCTGCACAAGGCTATCATAAGTATTGTTCATCGTTGTAAAAAACCGGTTGTTTTTAAATTAATATTTTTAAAATGCAAATATATTTTATTGTAACGGTATGTAAGGTTTTATCCTTCTCCAAATAAAAACGTGGGTCTAAACTATTCCCAGCCACTTGCCAGTACATCTGCAAGGTGCATGGTTTGAATACCGGCATTTTTGCTTTTTATAACTCCTCCTATCTGCATTATACAACTCACATCTGTAGATATAACACAAGTGGCACCGGTTGCTACAATATTATCTACCTTCTGCTCTGCCATTGCCACAGATATGGGCTCAAATTTTACAGAAAATGTGCCCCCAAAACCGCAACAGGTTTCTACGTCATTCATTTCTACGAGTTCTAAACCTTTTACATGGCTCAATAATCTTCTTGGTCCATCTTTAATATTACATTCCCTTAGTGCGGCACAACTGTCGTGGTAGGTAGCTTTTGCTTGTAATGATGCACCAAAATTTTCTATTTTAATAACATTAGTTAAAAATTCGCTGAATTCATAAGTGCGACTTCCCAGTTCTTTTACTTTATTATGATATACCCCGTTATTAAATAAACCAGGATAATAATTTCTTATAAAGCCAACACAGCTTGCACTTGGTGCCACAACATAATCTGCATTATCAAAATCTTTTAAAAACTTTTCGGCAACGGCTGCACTTTCTTCACAAAAACCTGCATTAAAAGCGGGTTGCCCACAGCAGGTTTGATTGGTATTATACTGAACATCGCAGCCAGCTTTTTCCAACACTATTACCATATTAAAAGCAGTTTGGGGGTAAAGCTGATCTATAAAACAAGGTATGAATATCTGAACTTTCATTATTTATTTTGTGTTGAGATTATTTTACAATTAAAGCAAACCAACGCATTTATTACATGCTCTCATATTAAATATTGCATGGCTTATTTTTTTTTTTTTATATCAATAACAACCCCCTTGTTTAAAAAAATATTATTTAAACGACTGCACCAAAGCAATCATTTTAATAGCTGCTGCTGCAGCTTCTTTTCCTTTATGCCCATCTCTGCCACCGGTTCTTTCGTCTGCCTGCACCTGATTGTTTACGGTGAGTACTCCATAAATCACTGGCACGGGGAGCGTATTATTTAAATGCATTATACCCTGAGTAACGCCCTGGCATACATATTCAAAATGAGGTGTATCGCCTTTTATTACACAACCTAATGTTATAAAAGCATCTGGCTTATCATAAATGGATACGCACCAGTATTTTTTTACCGCAAAAGGAAGTTCAAATGCACCTGGCACTTCTATTACTTTATATCGAATATTACTAGCCTCCAGTATTTGTATACATCCTTCTTCCAAGATGCTTACCACGTGTGCATTCCATTCTGTTTTAACTATTACAACAAAGGCATCCTTTTTTAATTGGATGCCTGTTATATCAGTTAGTTTATCTGAACTTACTGTCATAATTATTTATTTTAATACACCTAATTTAGCCAGGTGCTTTTCTACATCACCATTAGATACTGCTGGGTTGGCAGCATAATTATCCCTTGCTTTTTCATATAATGCTATTGCATCTTTTGTTTTTCCATTTGCCTCAGCATAACCTGCAGCCAGTAAAATAGCATCTGCGGTATAAGCATCATCTTTTTCATTTACCGCAGCAGCTTTTTTATAATAAGAAAGGGCATCATCAACTTTCTTTTGCTCTGCATAGGCATGGCCAATCATTACATTGGCTTTTATGGCTATTTGGGTTGCCCCATTGGCATCAAAATCTTTAAGATATTTTATAGCTTTTTCAAACTCGCCTATCTGCAAGTAAGCTGCACCTGTCATGTATGTAGCTCTGTTGGCTGCGGGTGTACCACTATATTTATTCATGATGGAAAGTAAACCTGTTACTTTCATTCCTTCGTTGCTTCCGCCGTTCAATACTATATTTACAGAATCTTTATTAAAGCCTATTGCTGCCATTTTATCAAACAAAGATTCAGCAGGAAAAACAGCTTCTGATGCAGCAAGATTTTTTGGTTCCTTTACCAGTTTTTGATAACCAAACCATGCACCCAAAACTAAAATAATAGCAGTACCTGCATAAATAATGGGCTTACTATAACTGCTCCAAAAATCTTTTTTTACGGTATATGTTTCGGTTACAATATTTTCTTCTGTAGTTATATCTACTTTCTTCTGCGCCATGTTGTTTTTGTAATGTTTATTAAAATGGATAAATTTTATAAGGTTAGTCTACAATAAATGGATAATCATCCTGTACGTAAACATTTTTAAGCAACTCGTTATCATCAGGCCAAGGGCTTTCTTCTGCAAACTGTACACTCTCCTCTACCTGCCCTTTTACTCTTTCGTTAATTACTTCAATATCTTCATCAGTTAATTTGTATTCCGTTTTCAGTACATTAAGCGTATGCTCAACCGGATCTTTTGTTTTGTATTCTTCCAGCTCTTCTTTGGTTCTGTATTTTTGAGGATCACTCATACTGTGACCTTTAAAACGATATGTTTTAATTTCTAATAAAGTAGGCCCGCCTTTTTCCCTTGCCCGGTTCACCGCTCTTAATACAGCATTGTGCACATCTTCTGGGCTCATACCATCTACACTATCGCTGGGCATTTCATACGCATCTGCCAGTTTATAAATATCTAATGTTTTACTGGTACGTGCTACAGATGTACCCATAGCGTAATGATTATTTTCGCAAATAAATACAACCGGCAAATCCCACAACATAGCCATGTTAAAGGTTTCGTGCAGCATACCCTGCCTTGCTGCGCCATCGCCAAAAAAACAAAGCACTACATTTTTTGTACCATTATACCTTTCTGCAAAAGCCAGCCCTGCACCAGTACCAATTTGCGCACCTACCAAACCATGCCCGCCAAAAAAACCCTGTTCTACGCCAAAAAAGTGCATGCTTCCACCTTTTCCTTTGCTACAACCGGTGGCTTTTCCATACAATTCCGCCATACAGCTTTTTGCACTCACTCCTTTTGCAATGGCGAGTGCATGATCCCTATACGCTGTTATAAATTTATCATCGCCATTGGTAGCTGTCATGCAACCCGCTGCTATGGCCTCCTGCCCTATATACAAATGGCAAAAGCCACGTATCTTCTGCATTCCATACAACTGCCCGGTTTTTTCTTCAAAACGACGCATTAACAGCATTAATTCGTACCAATAGAGGTAAGTTTCTTTAGAAAACTTTGTTGCCAATCTTGTAAATTTTAGATTGCAAATATAGAAAAACTATTGAGTAGTTGGTACTTACTAAATTAGAAAAATAACCTCCTGGAAAATGCATACCAAAAAACACTTTTTAATCTTAGCTATTTTTAATTTTTTAGCCTGCTTCCCTGTTTGCTCTTTGTTATCTTTGCCCGTATGCTCAGCCTTCAAAAAATTGCTATCACCCATTTTAAAAATTATGATTTTTCCAGTTTTGTATTTTCTAAAAAAGTGGTGGGCATAAGCGGCTTAAATGGAAAAGGTAAAACAAATTTATTAGATGCCATTTATTATTGCTGCTTTACCAAAAGTTATTTTACCAACACAGACGCCCTCAATGTAAATTTTACTAAAGATGGTTTTAGGCTGGAGGCGCTATTTGAAAAAAATGAGGAACCGCAAAAAATAATCTGCATAAACAGGGGCAGTTCCAAAAAAGAATTTTATGTGAATGATGTGCCACTGGATAAACTGGCAAGGCATGTGGGCTCATTGCCTGCAGTTATTATTGCGCCAGATGATATAGAAATAATTATTGGTAACAGTGAAGGCAGACGCAGATACCTGGATACGGTAATATGCCAGTTGGACAACGACTACCTGCAGCAACTAATGATATATAACAAGGTAATGCTGCAAAGAAACAGTTTGCTTAAACAATTTGCAGAGCAGGGAAAAATTGACATCCCCTTGTTGCAAATTATTGATGCACAACTTACTGTGCCTGCAAATATTATTTTTAAAAAACGAACAACGTATTGTACCCAGCTTATGCCAATGGTAGAAGAATTTTACAACAGCATTGCAAATAATGATGAAGCCGTAAAATTTGTATACAAAAGCCACTTGCAAAATGAACATTTTGCTAGCTTGCTCACCCGTACTTACGAGCGTGACCGACTGCTGCAGCGCACCAGTGCAGGCATACATAAAGATGAAATAAGCTTTGAGCTAAACGGACAGCCTTTTAAAACAATAGCCTCGCAGGGGCAAAGAAAAAGTCTTTTATTTGCATTAAAGCTGGCACAATATCAATTGCTAAAAAAATATAAATCGTATAGCCCGATATTGCTGCTGGATGATGTGTTTGAAAAGCTGGATGAAAAAAGAATGACAAGGTTATTGCAATGGGTATGCAAAGAAAATGATGGACAGGTTTTTATTACCGATACGCATAAACAAAGGCTGGAAGATGCGTTTGAAAAATTAAAAATAGACGGGCAGATGGTAGAATTATAAATTAATAAGGTGAAAAGAATGTATACCAGAAGACGGTTTTTGATCGTAGAAATATGATTAGATAAAATATTAAGCCCTTTTTAAACCCGTAACTATATTTAATACTCAAATGAAATCATATTATTTCTATCCTCTTTTTTTATAGAAATAATATGGGTAGCAAAATTTGTTCAAGAGCCTCTCAACACAACCGTTGAATTTACTGAACAACAATAAATAAAATATGGCAGACGAATTATCTATTGGCGATGCAATGCAGCAGTTTCTTAAAAAAAGTAAATTAAGAACAGGTATACAAGCCGTGCAGATAGAAGAGGTATGGGAAAAAATAATGGGGAAAACAGTGGCTAAATACACGGATAAAATTCAAATTATAGGAAGCACACTTTTTGTAACTACTACGGTGGCTCCTCTAAAAAACGAACTCCTTTATCAAAAAGAAAAAATAATAGAAAGGGTAAATGAAGCACTTGCCGAAAAGGTAATTAAGGAAGTTGTGATAAAGTAGCTACTTTACGTTTTCTATGGGGTGTAGTGTATACCCTTCTTTTCTTAGCAATGCAATAACGCCATCCTTGCCTGTAAGATGGGCTGCTCCTACCGCCATAAAAATATTATTTTTCTTAAAAATTAGTTTTAATTGTTTTACCCAGTTTTCATTTCTATTTTTTAACAACGCATCATTATTTTCTCCTGTACCAAAACTGGTATCACTAATAATATTATTTATCCCCTCCAATTGCTGGGCTTTATAAATATTCATCATTTTCACAAAATAGGCTTTGTATTTTTCCGTACTGTCAATATCTTTTAACAATGCTTTTGCCTGCACATCATAAGGTATACTGTCAAATATGCCTGATTGAAACTCTATTGTTTCAAATCCTTTCACTTCCTTTTTTTCTTTTTTTACGATGGATAATAATTCCATTTCTACACCACTGGGCGTTTTGCAAGGCATCATACGGGGGTATAACAAGGCTTCCAGCATCATCGGTTTCATTTTATTAAAAAAACTGATGTTCATTTTTAAAGAATCTTTAAAAAATTTATTTACTTTTTCATACTCCTGCTCGCTGTATAAATCTTTAAGGGTTTTCCCATTTTGCATATTCATAAAAAACATACCGCCCAGCGTATTTTTCGGATCATCCAGATCCATTTCAAAATAAACTTCATCAGCATTTTTTACAGCCTGCAGCAAGTTTGCGCTAAAATGAATATCATCTTTACAAAGCAGGTGAAATGTTCCAAAAATATAACTTGGCTTTTTTAAATTTTTTCCGGTTATTTCCCACAGTAAGGTATTATCATTTGCATTTTTTGTAAGCGGCACAGGCTTTTGTGCATGGCAACTCTGCAATAAAAAAGCAAAAGCTATCAGGTAAATTATTTTCATTTTAATAGGTATAATTTTTAAGAATTTCATCTGTCTTTTTTTCTATAGTGGCATCTAAAACCAATAACGGTGCATGGTGCGGTTTTATCCTTGCATCCATTATTAAAGATCCATTACAACCCCAGTGTTTATTTTCTGTAAAACTATCTACACCATAAATATCATGCGATGGATTGGCACGAGTAAATGTAACCCATAAAAAATTATTTAACGCTGCAGCAGTAAATGCTGCATCATCTGCAATGACTATTACAGGAAATTGATGCAGCTCTTGTACATAGGGCAGCAATTTTTCATTAAGATCATTCATTTCCTTGTGCGCTGCATCATAAGTAGTAAAAGCATCTAGCTGTATGGCGAGGATGCCCGGCATAATAATATGCGGATTAAATTCTTTTAAAAAATGTGGAATGACTGTGCCATTTTTTCTTTTTATATCTCCATTTGCAGCAAAAACTACTTTGCTGCCCTGGTTAATGGATGTGCCGGAATAATCCAGCGTATCCATACTGGTATTAGTATAAAAATGTACATCCCTTTTTAAATCTATTCTGCATAAAATAAAAGATAAATACTCTTCAATATTTTGTGCAGATAAAATATTATCCGCATCAGCAGTTATAAAAAGAAATTTAGCAAGGCTTAATTGCCCTGTACCAAATATATGATTGGCAATAGTAAGAATTTCTGCAGGCTGTGTAGCAGGTGCATAAGGTGTATAGCGCTCGCTTCCTATTGCAAGCAACAGCGGGTGCACGCCAGATGCATCTACTGCATGTACTTCTTTTAAACCGGGTATTTCGTTTTTTATAGCATTGCCTGTAATGGAATGTATGAGTTGCCCAAAACTGGTATCTTCCTGCGGCGGCCTGCCCACCACTGTAAATGCCCAGATGGCATTTTTTCTTGCATAGACTTTGTGCACTTTCATTAAAGGAAAATCGTGGCGCAAACTGTAATAACCGAGGTGGTCACCAAATGGGCCTTCGGGTTTATTTTGCTGCGGATATACAAAGCCCGTAACTACAAAATCTGCATCTGTACTTATGGCAAAGCCATCTTTATATGTATATCTAAAACGCCTGCCGCCCAATGCACCTGCAAAGGTAGCTTCACTCAAACCCTCTGGCAGCGGCATTACAGCCGCTACGGAGTGTGACGGAGGGCCGCCTACAAAAATGCTCACCTTTAACGGTTCGCCTTTCTTATTAGCCTTGGTTTGATGTACACCAATACCCCGGTGAAGCTGGTAATGCAAACCAATTTCTTCATTCAATATATAATCATTGCCGGATAATTGTATACGGTACATACCAAAATTAGAATTCATTATACCGGGCTTATCTGCATCTTCTGTGTAAACTTGTGGCAGGGTTAAAAATGCGCCGCCATCCATCGGCCAATGTTGTATAAGGGGTAAATCTTTTATATTAATTTCTTCAAAAAGTACTGGTTTATTTAAAGGATTTTTTAAAGGCAATGCTTTTGTGCCGGCAATTAATGTACTAAAATTTTTTAGCGGATGCTTTATCGCATTTATAGGATCATTTTTTACATCAATTAAATTGCGTACTTCTTTTAATGTTTTTCTAAAAATAAATTCGCTTCTTTTTAGTGTGCCAAATATATTGGATGCGGCCCTGTATTTAGATCCTTTAATTTTTTCAAATAAAATAGCCGGACCTCCCGCTGCATATACCCTTAAATGTATAGATGCCATTTGCAGGTATGGATCTACCTCTTCTTTTATGCGAAGCAATTGTCCATTCTTTTCCAGATCTAACAAACATTCTTCTAACGAGCTGTACGCCATTTAATAAATTTATTTGCTGTAAAATTAGTACAGAAAAGTGATTTGGATATTTATAATTAATGGGAAGAGTGCAAAAGTTTTGTGGGGATAAATGATTTATCTTCTGGGTTTATAATGTTGGGTTGCAGTAAATGTTGGCGATTGGAAAAGGAATAAAAAATATTTTACTATTGGGCTTCGGCTCGGGTAGAAATTCTTCAATTTAGTTTTATGTTATACTTATTCTGTAAAATTATCAAATAATGCCAAGCCCGTTGATTCTACATTACCATAAAACCGTGCGTTTAACAAATTATATATCGATATCTTACTTGCAACACTTCCTTTAGGTTTCAATCTTTCAACAAACCTTGTTCATATAATTGGACACTTAAAAAGAAATTTAAGGAATACTTTTACTTATGTTGAAGGAATTGCAATTATTGTTAAAGGCTACAATAAAATTTTAGCAAAAACATTTAGTGACATACAAGGAAATTTTGAATTAATATTTACGCCTGACAATGAAAAATTGTTTGATTTTTATTGTTCTGGTTTAGCAGTTGATAGTTTGCTTTTTGCTTCTATTCGGACGTTTAAAAGTGACACCCCAAACTTGAATTTTTATATTCCTGGAATTATAAAAATGGTTTCATAAAATGGTGATATCATATATACACGAATCGTAGATGGGCATTACATTGCTGAGAGTTATGTTACAGGCGTAGCAACTTATTATTGCGACAAAAACAAAGTAGAATTTTAGCTTTAATTTTTCCCGTGTAGAAGAAAGCAAATCTTTCGAATACTTTAAAATTTTTAAACTAATAAATGACAAAACAAAAAGTTTTTCTTTTAATTCCCTTAATAATTATAGCTGGATTTATAGTTTATTGTTGGACAATCATCTTCGCAACTGACATTCTCGCTACCTGGCGACATTATGTGGGGCTTGGCTTATTTCTAATATTAATTTTCTTCTACTTTAAAAGTTCTAAATTGGCTATTATCGGAACCGGACTTTACCTTTTTTTAGGAACAATCAACGTGCTTTCTATTTCAGCAGAGATAAAAACAAGTTGGCTAAGAATTGGACAAGTTGAGACCCCTCCTGTTCAACTGTTATCACTTGTATTTTTTATCTTATTTGCTATTTTAAATTTTGAAACATTAATTGACATTTATCTTGATTATAAAGAGACAAAACAGGATAAATTGAAATAATAAATTTAAATATAATACACAAATTTTTTAAAATTAAACTTTATACTCGCTGATTTGTTTCTCACTATTCCTTCTCTATTGCAATATTTTCTTTGGCGCATATTTTATAGAATCCAGTTCCTGCAATCTTCTTTTACTTCTAAAAATATCTAAGATTTTATCTACATTTTTTCGATAAGAAACCTGTACCCCAAAACGATTTCGCTGGCCGGTTGTTATTTCTATAGTAGTGCGATTAAAGCCTACTACTCGTATAGATCCATCTTTATTAAGCAACCACTCCAGCGAAATATCCGGCGTTATTACACCCTTGCTGTATAACTGCGATGCAGGGTTATTATAATCCAGGTTGCCGCCAATAAACAGCAATACATTTTTTAATAACTGCAGCCGGAACCTTGCACGCACATTGGCCTGCAGCTTATTTACCTGCTGCACATTGAGCGATGGGTTAATATCTATTTCTGTAGATAAAAACCCGTTGGTAGCCCGCTCTAATGCACGGTTAAATAAATTGGTAACCCAGCCACTTACCACACCACCAATGGTACTTGTGGCAATGGCCAAAGTTGAATTTCCATTTATCAGATTCTGGTCATTGCCAATAAACTGGTTAAACAATAACAAACTTGCCACCTGTTTGTTCATTTCATTTTCATTGTTGCGGTAATCTGCCAGTTTTTTTACTGCATAATAATCCCTGTTCAATTCACTTTTTTCGGGCAGCTTAAATTCAAAACTGATGATGGGTGTTTTTAAGTTTCCACTAAGATGGGAGATAATGAAAATATCTTCCTGCCTGCGTATGCTGTTATTTACCGTAATACTGCTTACATCTACATTTTTTGCAAGGTATTCTGCTTCCATATCTATTAAAGCCAGCAGCGGGTCACCGTTCCAGGTTATAGAGCCACGGCTTAGTGTAAATGGTTTTCTTAAAAATGTTTGAAAGTTAAAAGTGTATTCTCCTTTGGTAAGCTCGTAACTGCCCCGTATACTCAACGGTTCTTTTGTGCCTACCCGTATATTAAGCAGGCCATTGCCTTCTCCTTTTATTACATCACCCGTTTCTGCATCCAGTATTACATCTACTTTGCAGGCGGGGTTTGCAGTGAGGTTCATATCTACCAGCATGTTTGCAACTTCCCGGTTATTTGCATTATTTTCCATTAATGTACCAAACTGTATAAAGTCTATATAATCTATGGCACTGCTTTCTTTGGCGTTACCAATGGGCAAATAAATATGGCTGCTATCATCTGCACTGGGTTCGCCATCAATATTCATTTTCATATTGGCTATATCGCCATTAAGTGTCATAGTGGCTTTGCCCATCACATTACCATAAAACTGCTGGTTATCTTTTTTAGTAGTATTTAAGAGCAGCATTTTATTGGTTGAAAAACGCATATTCTCAAACGAAAATTCCTGAAAAAATTTGTGGTACATTTTGCCGCTTACTGTACCTGTATTATTTAGCGTATCTTTTATGCTAAGCGTGCCAATGTCAATAAAATCGTTTCCGAAATGTATTACCTGGTTATCAAAAAGATATTTTACCTGCGTGTAGGCTACTTTAAAACCGCCACCAGTAATGGTTGCATCACCTATAATAGAAGTTTGATTTTTGCCGCCCGCTATTTTAAATTTACCGGTACCTATACCTTTCATTTCGCTAAAAATAGTACTTAGATAAGGCTGTAAAATATCCAGGTTTAATTTTCCCGCATTAATATTTACCTCCAATGGTATGCCTGTAGAGTCTTTGGGGTTATATATTCCGTCAATATCAAACACATAATCTTTTTCGTCTGCACTGGCTTTATAATTAATAATACCAGTAGTGGTGTTTGCATTAGCATCGATATTTATTTTGCCAATATATTTTGTATCCAACGAAAAACTATCTGCCTCTCCTTTAAATGCTATGTTGGCTTTTCCAAAAATATCGCTGATGGTGGCTGTGCCGGTTAGCTTGCCTTTAAGCAGCGGTTTTTTTATAACAAATGGTAAAAAATCTTCAAGGTTTACTTTGGTTAATTTAGCTACCAAATGAGTAGCATCATTCACGTCTGAAAGTTCTGTAGATAAAACGATCTGTTGATCATCATGCGAAAATTTTACTTCGCTGGCATCAATAAATTTTCGCCTGAGGGTAAGTTCTCCATCTTTATCCAGCTGCCATTTTTTATCGTTTATTACAAACGATGAAGGATAGAAATGAATTTTTACCCCATCATTTAAAGTTTGTACACTGGCATTTAATTCTGCATTTCCAAATATTTTGCTGGCACTGGTAGTAAGTTTTATAAGAGAAACATCATTATTTGCGCTTATCCTTATATTGGAATTGGGAAGGTGCAAACTATCATTAATTAAAATATCCTGCACGGCTACATCCGCCACCAGCGTATCTTTTGTACCTATAGCATTTAAAATGGTATTAGTAAATATTTTTCCGTCATAACTAAATTGTGGCACAATTGCATTTAAAGTAAGGTCATAATTTTGCAAATCAAACCGTCCGGCAACCGTAGAATTATTAAAGCCACCCAGCTTTTTATCCAGCATACCGGTATATTTATCTACATTTTTTGTAATGATATTAAAGCTAAAACGCTGTGTACTTTTTACATTGGTTTTGGGCTGCTTTATGTAAGTGGGATAATATTTTGCCAGTAAAAATTTTACGGCATTGGGCAGTTCCATAATTTTAAAATTACCCGTAACGTTTGCATCTATTTCATTGCTCTGCAGGCTTAGTACTTTTTCGCCACCTGTAATTTCAGATTTTATGGTCAATGCTTCAAACGGAAGATCTGTAGTATCGTTTCTTAAAGTGGCACTGGTAATTTTTGCTATGCCTAAAAAATTATCAATATTGTTGCCTGTAAAATTAAGATCAAGGTTTCCTTTAAAACCGAGATTAGCCTGTGTAAGACCAAGATTTTTTAGGTTTGCTTTTTGCACATTTGCCTGTAGTTTAAAGCCTACATCTTTAGCATATAAATTTAAGGCTCCATCAAAGGAAGGAATAACGAGGTTAGGGTCATTAATAGAAAGATGACCCATAAACAAACGTTTTTCAAAATCTCCGTTTATTTTTAAGTTACGATAATTGTATCCGTTAAATTCAACTGCACTTACCTCCCCTTCTACCTTTGCCTTTATATCTTTTACATTAAAACCACTGCCAGTAATATTTGCATTTAAAGATACTCGTCCCATCTCGGCACTGTTTATAAAAGCCCCAATATTAAAATCCGTTGATACCACTCTGCCGGAATAGGCTTCAGGCCTGCCTTCTGGCACTTTCATATTTATATCTGCAGCAATCGTTCCTAGGCTGGTATTAAAGTTTCCGTACGCCACAAAGTCTCTTATAAAACCAGTAAAATTCCCCCTAAAATTTATATTGCCAAGTTTGTAAATTGCCGGTTTTTGTACTGTTTTTAGCGATGGAATAATTGCAATAAGGTCACTATAATTGGTGTTTAGTTGTTTGGATTCGAAATCTATGAAAGTACTGTTGATATCCGGCAAGCCACGCATAGCAATTCTTCCTTCAAGGTAAGTACTGCCTGTACGAATTTTCATATCTTTTGCAGAAAAATTATCCAGCGGGCCTTTTACATTTCCTTCTATAGTAAAACCCCTTTTCCATGTTTTTAATGCTGGAGCGAAATAAGCAAGATCATCGCTGTTAATATTGCTTTCCTTAAAATTTGCTTCTAGTGTTACATTATTTAAAAAATTTCCAAAGTCATCACTAAAAGCATTGTAGCGCATGGCGTAATAATTTCTAAGCCTGCTTTTTTCTGTCACCAAATCCAGGTTTTTAAATTCCATCAACTCCGGCGTAAGCTTCATATCTGCAGCTAGTTTTTTTACGGTAAGTCCGCTGCGTTCTTTGGTGCTTAAATCAATTATTACTGTAAGGGTATCATTTAAAAACAACAGGTTTTTCATTGTTCCGTTTATTGCACTAAAATTTAGGTGCTTCCCGTCAAACCTGTCAGTATATGGCTGCTCATCGGTTTGTTTATCACTTTTAAAAGTTCCCCCTTGTATCTGTAATTTATTCAGTTGTATTTGCCAGCCACCAGTATTCCATTTAAAGGCAGATATCACCGGTATTTTTTCCAGCACCCTTGTAATATTTTGCTCAGCAGGTTTTAATCCATCATAATCACTTTGAGCAAATAGTGGCTTATCTAGAAAAATTTCTTTTACAACAATCTTTTTATTTTTAAGATCTATACTATTCATTACAATATCAAACCTACCCAAGGCTGCCACTAGGTTTTGACCAGTCCATTTATCTGCTTTATTAAAACGAATATTAGCAAAATGAAGTTCTTTAAGATCAATATTTATTGCGGTGTTATTTGTTTTTTTCTTGTTGGGAGATGAGAAATAATCAATCAAAAACTGGTAGTTCCAAACAGAATCTGTACGGTTCATATTTACAATAGCATCATCCAGCCCTACATTATCCAACGATATTTTATCTTTAAAAAAAAACCAGTCATTTACATTGGCTTTTGCCGTACCTGCATATAAAAGGGTATCATGTTTACGGTCTTCTATCATAAGCCCTTCCAATAGTACCTTATTAAAAAATCGTACATCTACTTTTTTAATGGTAACTTTTGTTTGCAGTTTTTCCGAAAGATTGCTGGCAATTTTTTTAACCAGCCATGTTTGCACCGGTGATAAATGCAGCATCCCATACAATAATAGTATAAGCAACAAAATCACCAGAAAGATTCTTAATAATATTTTAAAAAATTTGCGCAGATAAATAAGTTAGCCGTAAAAATAACAAATTGAAACTTATATGCAATTTTGTTACCAATAATATTATGATAAAAGCTTAGTCTTTGTTGCATTTAAAAAAGAACAGTGTGTATCTTCTTATTTTTTACATTCAAAAAAATTTTTTGTACTCCTGCTGAATCTTACCAATATTTGGCCGGACACCAAATAAAATACAGTCCTTATATGCGCTTACTGGTTAATGATTTAATCTAAAAGTGAACCATATTTGTAATTGAACTAACTTTGCAGAGAATAAAAAAACATGAAAAAAACGCATATCATTATGCTGGTGGGCATTGCAGCATTAATAGTTGGTTTACTCTCCTACTCTACCGATTTTTCTACTTACGATACTGTAGTTTCTGCAAAAGCAAAGCAGGGGAAATTTGTGCACCTTATAGCCCGGTTAGATAAATCACAACCGGTGGAATATGATGCCATTAAAAACCCCAACTACCTTTCATTTTATGCAGTAGATAGTCTCGGTTCTCAAACAAAAGTAGTTTTTAGAAATAGCAAACCTGCAGACCTTGAAAAGAGCGAACGCATAGTTATGAAAGGAAAAATGACTGCTGATTATTTTGACTGCAGCAGTATTCTTTTAAAATGCCCCAGTAAGTATAAAGATGATGAAAAGGAATTACAAAAAAGTATGCAACAGCAAACGAGCATGAACTGATAATTAATAATTTTTATTGTATAATGTAGTTTGTTGATTTTGCATCTAATTTGAAAAAAATGCGAATAGGGAAACATTGTAAGATAAAATAAGAGGCAAATATTTTTAAGGCATAAATTATAGTTTTGCCATCAATGCGATATCAATAAAAATTGCCATAATAATAAATAGATGATAAAATTTGAAGGCGAACATTTATTACCCGGCCAAACAGGAAATTTCTTTATAATTCTTGCACTTGTTGCTGCACTCATAGCTACTTTATCTTTTTTTAAAGCCTCTTATAGTAAAGATACTATCGAAAAAAACAACTGGTTAAAAACTGCACGTATTGCTTTTACTATACAAACAGCATCAGTACTTATTGTATTTGGATTTATTTTTTACATTTGCTCTCACCACCTGTATGAATATATGTATGCTTATAAGCATACCAGCAACGAGCTGGAGTATAAGTACCTGCTGGCATGCATTTGGGAAGGGCAGGAAGGAAGTTTTTTATTGTGGACGATATGGCACAGCATACTGGGCATTATACTTATTAAAAAAAGCAAAGAGTGGGAAGCACCGGTAATGAGTGTAATAAGTTTTGCTCAGTTTTTTTTATTACTAATGATCCTCGGGGTTTATATTGGTAACATAAAAATTGGTAACAGTCCTTTTGCACTTACCAGAAATGAAATACCTGCACCCATTTTTAACCGCCTGGATTATCTAACATTTATAAAAGACGGTGTAGGATTAAATGTATTGCTTCGCAATTATTGGATGGTCATACACCCGCCTATATTATTTCTTGGCTTTGCATCTACCATTATTCCTTTTGCTTATGCCTACGCAGGTATACAAACCAAACGATATGCTGATTGGGTAAAACCAGTATTGCCGTGGGTACTTATGAGTGCCTGCATACTCGGGGTAGGCATAATGATGGGCGGAAAATGGGCTTATGGTTCATTAAATTTTGGTGGTTACTGGGCTTGGGATCCTGTAGAAAATGCATCTCTTGTGCCATGGCTTTTATTAATAGCCGGAATGCACACCATGGTTATTTACAAAGCTACTGGTCACTCCCTTAGGGCAAGTTATTTATTTGCCATCCTTACTTTTGTCTTTATTTTATATTCTACTTTTCTTACCAGAACTGGTATTTTGGGAGATACTTCTGTGCATGCGTTTACTGAAACCGGTGAAGATATTTCCTTCTCTTTATTGGGAAAATTATTTTCCTTTAAAGCTATGAATGCGCTCATATTTTCTTATTTCATTGTATTTACTGTGCCTTCCCTGTTTTTATTATTTAAGAACTATAAAAAAATACCTGCCATACATAAAGAAGAAAATACAAACTCCAGGGAGTTTTGGATGTTTATAGGATCTCTGGTATTTTTTCTAACTGCAATGTTTATTATCGCTAAAACATCTGTGCCGGTATATAATAAAATAATGGGAACCAAAATAGCCCCGCCAGAAGATGTGGAATTTTCTTACAATAAAATAATAGTACTGGTAGCCATTATTATTGGTTTGCTTACGGCACTTACTCAATACCTTAAATATAAAGATACCTCTAGAAATTATTTTTTAAAAAAAATGGTTTGGCCTACTGCTATTACAATAGCGGTAATGATATTGCTTTCGGTATTTTACCCCTTTACTTTTTACAAACACGGGCTTGGATTTTTAGGGGCAATTTATGTGGCTGCATTTGCCGCTATATATTCTGTAATAGCCAATCTCATGTATATATGGACGGTTCAAAAAGGTAAAATATTACATGCAGGGTCGCCGGTGGCACATGCAGGTTTTACTTTAATGATTGTAGGAATGCTCATTTCATCTGCCAATAAAGAAGTAATAAGCAACAGCGGTGTAAATGGTATTGCACTCCCCGTAGGCAAAGACCCTATGACCAAACAACAGGATGACCCCAGGGAAAATCTTAGTCTTATAAGGCAGATACCTACAGCAATGGCCAATTATAAAGTGACATATATAAAAGACTCTGCTGGAAATGAAAAAGGAAAGAAATTTTATGAATTATATTTTGAGAAAAAAGACAGTGCCTCAGGCAAAATAAAAGAACAATTTACTTTATTGCCAGACGTGTACCAGATGAAGGATAACAGCATGAGCAGTAATCCCTCTACCCGCTCTTACCTTACAAAAGATATTTTTACTTATGTATCCTATGCACTTAACAAAAACGAAGAAAAAGATACCGCACGGTTTAAAGAACATGTAATGGCGCATGGCGATACTGCTTTTTATAGCAACGGTTACCTCGTATTGGGCGATGTAATTAAAAATGCTAAAAACCTCAAAATAAAGCTCGAGCCAAAAGATATTTCGCTTATGGCGGAGCTGGGCATTGTGTCTAAAGATACTATGCATTACAAAGCAACGCCACTCATAATAGTAGATAGCCTAGGCATAAGACAAATAGATGATACCGTATATGCGCAAAATTTATACGTTCGCTTTATGGGTGTAAATGCAGACCAGAAAATAAGGATAGGTATAAAAGAATCTGATAAACTGATAGATTTTGTTACAATAAAGGCGTACGTTTTTCCTATGATAAACCTTGTATGGCTGGGCCTGGTGGTTATGGCATTAGGCATATTGTTAAGTATGCTTAAGAGAGGCACATTTAAAAATTGGCAAAAAGCCATTATACTTATTGGCGGTACCCTATTTATATTTTATATGTTTTTAATAGCGGGGTAAATTCTTTTGAGAAGCACCAGCAAAATTTGCACACAAAATTTGCTTTCATTACTAATTTTATATTTACCAAAATTTACTGCTATATGGCCAAATTAGATTTGATAGTTACCAAGTATTTAAGCAATGGTGTTACCCAGCAAAATATAGAATATGCAATCAGTGAAGTAAGAGAAGCTGTTAAACGGGAACATATAATGGAAAGTCTTATGGCAGATTACAGGGGAATGGACTACTCGCAATCAAAATCGTTACTGGAAGATTTATTTATGGCAAATGGCGGGGAATTTAAAAAAGAAAATAAAGGGGGTTATCTTTTTGGAACATTCGTTTTAATGATTGGCGGATTGTGTGCCTTTTATATCTTTTATGTGTTTGCTTATGGCGGTGTATTGGTAAGGCCGGTAATAGTATTTATTGGCGCATTTGTGGGAATAATAGGAGGTCTAATTTATATATTAAAATCAATAAGTGTTAAATATAGAGATAGTGATGAGCCTTTTAAAGAATAAGCAGCTACAGATAATATTTAATTATCCGGTAGTATTTTATCCCAATAATAAATATTCTCTCTCAAACCAATTATAAAATAAAATTCAAACAAAATTTTAAGGTTACTTTAAAACTTTTTACGCATTTAATGTTGAACTTTAGTTAATAATAATTCGTTAATACTGCAAGTGAAACTTAATCTTTTAAAAAAATTTTTGGTAGCTATTGTTGTTTTTTTGTGTACATCAAAATTACATGCTCAGCAATTAGGTATAAACGATACTATCACTTCACAAGCCATCGTTTTTGAAGGAGATACTATCCCCATGAAAACATTGGAATACGTTTTTTTATATAGCAGGCTTAATACAACTCAAATGAGTGCCGCTGCAAAGTACAACCGCCTTCGCAATGCAGTTTATGTAACTTACCCTTATGCCCGCAGGGCTGGTGCAGTTATGAATGATATTAATGAAAAACTTATTAATGTAAAAGAGAAAGAAAACAGAAAAAAATATATAAAATCCCGGGAGAAAGAACTCAAAAAAGAATTTAGTGACCCCCTCACCAACCTAAGCGTTTACCAGGGCAAGGTTTTAATGAAATTAATAAACCGGGAAACCGGCAACAACTGCTACGAAATTATTAAAGAATATAAAGGGGGCTTTACTGCAAGAATGTACCAAACTGTAGCATTTTTTTTTAGTACAGATTTAAAACAAACCTACAACCCCACTACCAACGATGCAGTAATAGAAAAAATTGTGAAAGAAGTTCAACGAATGTATGGCTATAATGAACAGCCGCACTCAAAAGTAATGTGATATTTAGTACTCACTAAAAAAACTGCATTTTAGCTTATTAACCTTTAATAATATTTGTGAATATTTTGGATTAATTATGACATGGTTTAAGTGTACATTTGCATAATTCAATTTTTTCTGAAAGTATGGAAATAAACTTATTGGCTTTTGGTGTACACCCCGATGATGTGGAACTAGGATGTGCGGGTGTTTTACTAAACGAGAAAAATGCAGGAAAAACAACTGGAATAATAGACCTTACACAGGGCGAGTTGGGTACAAGGGGTACAGCACTTACCAGAAAAAATGAAGCTGCAGATGCTGCTCAAATTCTACAAACAGATGTAAGAGAAAACCTGGAACTTGCAGATGGTTTTTTTGAAAATAATGAACACAGTCAGCGAAAAATAATATCGGTTATACGAAAATACAAGCCAGAGATTATTTTTTGTAATGCACCGGAAGACAGGCATCCTGACCATGGGCGAAGTGCTGCATTGGTTAACGATGGTGCTTTTCTGGCTGGCTTAATGAAAATTGAAACTACTTACCAAGGGGAACAACAGCAGGCCTGGCGACCAAAATATATTTTTAATTATATACAGGACAGATATTTAAAACCAGATTTTGTAGTGGATATAACGAGTGTTTTTGAAAAAAAAATAGCGTCTGTAAAAGCTTACAAAACTCAGTTTTATAATCCAGAAGAGATAGGACCTCAAACTTACATATCATCGCCGGAATTTTTGGATGGCGTAATAGCAAGAGCTGCTATGTTTGGTAAAATGATTGGGGTAAAATATGCAGAAGGCTTTTTGAGTAAAAAAATAATAGGTATCAGCTCGCTAGATGCGCTGGTAAGAATAAGTACATAACGAGGTAATAGTAATGAATATTGAGTATTGAATATTTAGACATAAAAAAAAGATTTAATAAAATAGGGAGAATAAATTTTTTTTAGCTTCTCCATTATAAAATGCACTTAAAATTTTAACAATGGCTACACCTAAATTTAAAAATATACAAGGATCCAATTTTCACAAGGAACTTAAAAAAAGAGTGAATAATTATTTTGTTGAAAATAATAAACAAAGCACAGGTAATTTTTCTCTTTATTTTAAAGCAGGATTATTTTGGGCATTATATGTAGCCTTGTATGTGCATGTATTATTTTTTACGCCAGCCACATGGTGGGCAGTGGCCGAATGTTTTGCAATGGGCGGTCTTACCGCTGCAATTGGTTTTAACGTAATGCACGATGGCGGGCATGGTAGTTTTAGTGGAAGTTCTTTTTGGAACAAAATAGCTGCATTTTCTGTAAACGGTCTTGGGGCAAGTGCTATAATGTGGAACAATAAACACAACATTATACACCATACTTATACTAATATTGATGGCGTGGATGATGATATAGAAATAAAACCAATGCTGCGGATGTGTGCGACACAGAAGAAATATGCTATACATCGTTTTCAGCATATTTATGTTTGGTTCTTGTACACCTTATTGCTCATCATCTGGGTATTTGCAACCGATTATACAAAATATTTTCGCAAAAAAGTGGGCAGTGTTGCTATTAAAAAAATGAGTGCTTTTGATCATTTTGCATTTTGGGCTGCAAAAGCATTTTATTATGTGATGATGATTGCACTACCCATTTACATGGTAGGTTTTGGAAGCTGGCTGGTAGGGTTTTTAATTCTTGCCATGTTTGCAGGGCTTATACTTAGTGTGGTTTTTCAACTGGCCCATACGGTAGAAGAAACTTCCTTCCCCGTGCCCGAGGCAGTAACCAACGATATAGAAAATGAGTGGGCAATACATCAGATAGAAACCACTGCAAATTTTGCCACTAAAAATAAATTGATTTCCTGGCTCGTAGGTGGGCTCAATTTTCAAATAGAGCATCATCTTTTTCCAAAAATATCGCATGTTCATTATCCTGAAATAAGTAAAATTATAAAAGCTACCTGTGAAGAGTTTAACGTAAAATATATTGAATACAGAAAAATGCGCCATGCACTGGTTTCTCATACCATGTATTTGCGAAAAATGGGAAGAGCATAAATAGAAAAATTTTTAAGCGGCATAAAAATGCCGCTTTTTTATTGTGATATTTTTTGGTAGTACCAAGGAATAAACCTTATTACATTTACATAAAAATATATGCTATGAAATTATTTGTTATTACAGTATGTCTTTTCTTTTTGTTTACATATTCCTTTGCTCAAAAAGCACCTGCTGTTTACCCTGTCACCATAAGTTTTGGCAGCAAATGCTGCGGAGTACCGGATAGCAAACCTGTTTTTGACATGATGCAGGCATTTAAAAAGAAATACCACATAAAAAAAATAGGATATGATAAAACAGGACCATTGGGCAGGGAAGGTGAATACCAGCTTGCTTTTACATTAAATGGTTTTACAAAAAAACAACAGGCTGCATTTATTTACCAGATAAAAAATACAGTAACACATATTACTGATGCTGCAAAAGACAATACAAGTGCAGGCTACGTAAATATTGAAGAAAATGTTTTGAAAACAAATAACACTGCTAACGGAAGGGTAAAAGTGATGAGCATGATATTTTAAAATAAAAGTAAATTTTATTGGTAAATGTTTTTACATCCAATGGCGTTTTAAAAACACTGGTAATATGCCTTAGATAATAGTTGATATAGTTTGCCTCACAGAACGCCAGCACCAAAAAACGCTGCATCATTTCTAATACGAAATTAAAGCTCATTAGAGAAAATTTGCTGAACATAGCCGGGATAGAAATGGATATCCTTTTTGCTGCCTTTGAGCAAAAAGATAGGAAAGTATAGCCCGATATCAATGCAAAAAAAAATCAATTGACCATGCTCATAAAAGTGCATTAATATAAAATCCTGCATATACTACCAATAAACAAAAATATTTTAAAATTTGTTTATTACTAAAACCTTCTATAAACATTTATAAAATAATGTTTTAAAATATTTTTATTAGCAAAGATTGGTACAAAATAATTTTATTTTTACCGTTCCTAATTAATTAGTTGTTCTACTAATGAATTAGTAGTATGTTTGTTTAAATTTATAAACAATGATAAAGTTAGCCAAAAGAGAAGAGCAGATAATGCAGGTTTTTTGGGATTTAAATAAAGCATTTATTAGAGATATTATTCCGTTATTACCAGAACCAAAGCCACACTACAACAGCGTTGCTACTATGGTGAAGATTTTAGAAGAGAAAGGTTTTTTAGACCATGAAACTACAGGTAATATGCATGCGTATTTCCCCATAATAGGCCGGGAAAATTATCAAAAATTTGCATTGAAAGATGTGGTGAGCCAATATTTTGATAACTCGTACCCACGCATGCTGGCATTTTTTGCAAAAGAGCAAAACCTAAGCGATAAGCAATTAAATGAAATAGTAAACATCATTAAAAAAGAAAACAAATGATACCATATATTTTATACGCCGCACTTATTCTTACAGCATGTTTTATTTTTTATAAACTGTTGTTGCAAAAAGAAACCTTCTTTCATTTAAACAGAATGATATTGCTCTCTTGCATGGTACTGGCATTTTCGCTTCCGCTTATTAAAATACCCGAGCAACTTTCGTTTAGAAAAACGCCTGCGCCAATAAATGTTATTGCACCTGTAAGCGAAACGACCATACAGGAAAATATTATTGAATCCATCAACCAAAAAGTAAGCACAACAGTTGTGCAACCATTGGAGAATAATAAGACAATAAACTTTGAGCAAGTTATGCAGTGGCTTGTTTATTTATATTGGTTTGGTGTAATAATATTTGGTTTTAATTTTTTAATGCAAGCCTGTATTTTATTGTACAAAGCATATTCACGCCCGGTAATTATTGATGGCAAATTTCGTATTGTAGAAATAACAGGCGATAAAGCACCTTGCTCATTTGCCAATAATATTTTTATAAATCCAGAAAAATATGATTGGGAAACGTATAACCAAGTATTGCTCCACGAAAAAATACACATTGAACAAAGACACACTTTTGACCTACTGCTGGCTGAGATTGTTATCATTTTTCAATGGTTTAATCCCTTTGCCTGGGCATGGCGCAAAGAGCTGGAAAGCAACCTCGAATATTATACGGATGAAAGTTTATTACAGCACAACACGGTTGAAAAAGAAAGTTACCAGATGAGTTTATTAAAAGTAGCTGCACCCCATTTTCCACTGAGCCTTACCACTAATTATAATCAGTCACTTCTCAAAAAAAGATTAATTATGATGAACGCAAAAAAATCTAACGTGCATACCATTTGGAAATATTTTTTCCTTTTACCACTCATGATATTATTTGTTTGCCTGTTTAATGAAAAAAATAGCTATGGTCAAAAATCAACGGCGAAAAGCAATGCAGAAAAACTTAGCAACATTGGTAACGAGATAAAAACGGAGGGTGTATGGTTTGCAACGATAAAAAATGATAAAGTAAATTTTCAATTTAAGAGCGATGATGATGAAAACTCTTTCAATGGAAATAGTTTTTTGCTGAGCGAATTTAAAGATTTACCAATAGATAAAACAGGAAATTTTTCTGTAGCCAGAGATGCCGGAACTATGGAGTTTAAAGGGAAATTTGAAGGCAACAAAGGAATGGGCGATTATAAATTTGTGCCCAATAAGCAATATGCGGAACAAATGCGCAAAGATGGTGTAGATATGAAAAGCAAAGAAGATGCTGTTGTATTTTTTATGCTGAATATAAAAAATAGTTATGTGCAAATGCTTAAACAAAATGGTTACAAAAATATAAGCAAAGAAGATATTATTCCGCTGGTTGCGTTAAATGTAGATGAAGCGTATATCACTTCTATAAAAAAAATATTACCAGGGATTGGTTTGGAAAATTTAGTTCCCTTTAAATCGCTCGGTGTTGATAAAGCATTTATAGAACAGATAACCAAAGCCGGTTACAAAAATTTAAGTGCAGATAAAATTATAACTTTTAAAGCACAGGGCATAGATGGAAAATATATTGATGATTATAAAAATGTTACAAAAAATACTCTTGGTTCAACAGATGATAACCTAAATGAACAGCAGGATAAATTGAATGCACAACAAAACGAATTGAACGATCAGCAAAACAAATTGAGTGAAGAGCAGGCAAAAATTGATGAAACCCAGGTAAGAGATGATGAGAAAATTTCAGCGACACAAAAAAGAAGCAAAGATGATGATAGCGATGATGATATAATTGCTATGAAAGCATTGGGAATAGATCAAGCCTACATAAAATCAATGAAAGATGTTGGTTATATAAATATTTCCAATGAAGATATTATAGGCTTTAAAGCGCTTGGTATTACTGCAGATTATGTAAAAAGTTTTAAAAATGCAGGCATTAAAATAAAGCCTGAAAATATAACAGGCTACAAAGCATTGGGCATTACTGCAGATTATATTAAAAGCTTTAGCAGTGCTGGTTTTAAAAATATAAAGCCGGATGATTTCGGCGGTTTAAAAGCTATGAATGTTACTGCAGAAATGGTAAAAGAATATAAGGCCTTAGGTTTTACCGATTCTAATTTTGATAATATACTTGGCGCAAAAGCAATTGGAGCCACACCAGATTATATTAAAAGAATGAAAGCAAAGGGCCATAATTTTAAAACACTGGATAAATATATTTCGCTGAAAGCACTGTTGGTTGATTGAGTACTTTTTCTGTCAAAACAAAATTTGTATAAATATAACTTTCAAAGCAATAAATTTTCATTTAAAAATATTTTTTTGTAACTCCAGAGATATGTTATACGTAAATATTTTATTACCTCTCCATCGGCGCGATCCTCTTAGCGGGGCCTGGGTGCAGCCGCAAGCCGGCGACCTGCGCATCGGCGAACAAGCCCGGCAGGGTCTCCGGGCGAAG
>JANXXM010000098.1 GCA_025350645.1 Ferruginibacter sp. | reverse complement strand
TACAACTTTAATTTTCTGCTATACAATAATTTTAAAAACAATGCAAGAAGCGGCAGCGAAATAATAAGCATCTGCGGTATGATGTGTATAAATTCTTCCTTCAATACATTTGCCATTTTTCGGTTGGTGCCGTATTTTTTTTTGTACTCTAAATTTTTTCTCACAAAAAATTGTGTAATACCATTATGCTTTATTTTACCTTCGGCAAGGAGCGAATCGTATTGTTTTATGGTTTCATAATATGGTTCGTCTTCATTATTTATAAGCATTTGCTTTTTTATTAAATCTTTTTTTTCGGTTGGTAATCCCTCAACAATAAGGCTGTCGGCAGTTTTTACAGAATCTTCTTTAGCTAATTGTTCTTTTTCGTTAGTGTTGTAATACTCATTATTGTTGCTTTTTTTACCTGTAGACATGGCAAAGAATATCAGGAAAAAAATAAAAGAAGTAAACACGTACATCCTCACAGGATTGAGGTAAGACGCCCGACGCCCGGTTACATACTCCGCAGTTAAAAATCCGGGTTTTAAAACAAGGTATTTGAGGCTACTAAAAAACTTGCCATCAAAGTGAGTTATATCCTGAAAAAAGTGGCTGATCAGATGGCCTGTACTTTCTTGTGGCTCCAGGTTTTCCTGGCCGCAAATACTGCAAAATTTTCCATGCACAATGGCATTACAATTTAAACAGCATTTTTCTTTTCTTTCTTTAAGATGACTCACCAAAAATATTTTTGTTAAAAATAATGAAGTTTATGCTGATGTTGTGATTTACCGGAGGGAAAGGATTGTATTTTTACCTAAATACAAAAATTATTTACATGCACAAAATATGCTTTACCCTTTTACTCATTTCGCTTATCTCAGTAAATGCAAATGCACAACATTATTACAAAGATATTATTAGCAATACCCAGTTACTTGCAGATATGAATGCGTACAAGGAAAATAAGATCAAGTCTATTAATATAAAAAGTTTTGAAGATAATGGCATTGAAAGCGAAGGTTTTTTTTGTGAGAAGAAATTTAATAAGGAGTACAAAAAGTCTGAATTATTTACAAGAGCCAATATTACTGCAGCATCTATGTTTATATCCGAGTTTGATAACGATGGCAGATTAAAAAGTACCCATGATAGTTCCGCTATTTCTGTTACAGCAATTAATTATAGTTATGATAATAAACGCCGCATTCATTCTATATTTTCTACAGTAAAATCTCAGGATGATGATTTTACAAACCAAATTACCGAAGAGCATATTTATACCTACAACGAAGCGGGTCATCCGGCATCTATGTCTAAAATAAAAAACGGAAAAGATACCAGTATCATTAATTTTTCTTTAGACGAAAAAAATAATGTAGCTATAGAAAAAGATACTAAAACAGGGGGGAAATACTTTTATTATTATGATGCTAAAAACCGTCTTACCGATATTATTTTAAACAATGAGTATAGCCAGAATATGAAACCGGATTATATGTTTGAATACAATGGGGCAGGGCTTATTACACAAATGACAACTGTAGAGGAAGGCAGCAGTAATTATTTTGTATGGAAATACAGCTACCAGAATGGGCTTAGGATAAAAGAAAAGTGTTTTACAAATGAACGAAGGCTTATGGGTAGCATTGAGTATGAGTATAAATAAATTACCCTTGTCTGCCATCAATATCCGATATAATTAAATTAGGTGTTACCTGCATTAAAAAGTTATTCATAAAGAATAAAATCAACTGGCTTTAAAGACAGAATTGTAAATGGAAAAAAAATCACTCTTTGGGAATTTCCAATCAAAAATATCAAAATCAAAAATATTTTTTATCATTATCACATTAAAATAGTAAGAACTATTTTGGCAATGGGCCAATTATAACTTCTCAGGATAGTTCCATTTGCAATTTGGTATAAAGCTCAGCATAAAGAGCATTTTTACGAGGAACTTTAGAAGACAGTTTGAATTTTAAGTGATAGGGTTACAATATGTGCAATGGGTTTGCTAGATTATAATTTTGTAATCGAAAAGAATAAACATTCTCAGTATTTTGGCCACTTCGGTTAACCAAATGGATAAAAACATCTTTAGGCTGAAAAAACAACTACCAATAAAATGATTTTTTGCAATAGTTATCATCGCATAGATATAAACAAAAACCCCGCAAGCTTTTTGCCAACGGGGTTTTTGTTTATTTAAAATAAAAATTTTAATAATTTCTTACAGTCAATTCTGTTCTCCTGTTTTTTGCTCTGCCTGCAGCGGTTTTGTTATCTGCAACGGGCTTTGTTTCGCCATATCCTGTAGATTTTAACCTGGAGGTATCAATCCCCTTGCTCACCAAATAATTTTTTACAGATGCAGCTCTATTGTCGGACAACACTTGGTTTTTATCATCTGCTCCCTGTGCATCGGTGTGGCCATCTACATCCAACATCAATGATTCATCGGCCTTCAATAAATCTACTACAGCATTAAGCGATTTAAATGATTTTGGTAATAATTTAAAACTACCTGTAGAGAAGAAAATATTTTTAGCAGCAAAATTTATTTTATCTACAACCTCTTTAGCAATAACCGGGCAACCCTGGTTGCTAGCTGGGCCTACTCTTGTAGGGCATTTATCTTCTTCGTCATTCACACCATCCCCATCAGTATCTGGTATAGGGCAACCCTGGTACCGGGCAAAACCTTTTACTGTTGGGCATTTATCCAGCTCATCATTTATTCCATCTCCATCTGTATCCGGTATTGGGCAACCTTGGTATTTTGCAAGGCCAGCCACATCAGGGCATTTATCATCGGCATCAGCTATTCCGTCTCCGTCTTTATCCGGGCAACCATTAAGTGCAGCAAGGCCTGGCACATCTGGGCATTTATCATCAGCATCCAAAACACCATCGCCATCTCTATCTAGCACAACAGGCGGCGGTGGCGGTGCCATTACCACAACAGGTTCTTTTCTATTTACAATGTTACTTACAAACCCAATACTATGAAAAAAGTGATAAGCAGTATTTTCTGTAACGGGTATGCGGTATTGCGAGCTGGCCATTAAATATGTACCATCAATAATTTTTATTTGAAACCCAACACCAATAGGTGCAAAAGCGCTGTAGTATTGGCTATAAGTAGATGCACCTACGCCTACAGTTAGGTAGGGAACAATAGCATATTTGTCAGTTAATAGTTTAATGTTAGCAGTGGCTGCAGCTTCCAATAATAAATGATCATTGCCGGATGCATTAGTAACAGCACCAACAGCAGGGTATTTTAAAAAACTTCCGCTTATCATTCCCTGAAAATCTATATGGTCTGTTAACCCCTGCAAATAACTTAAACCTAAACCAGGGTCTTGCTGGTTAAATTTAAATACTTGCTTGCTGTTGAGCAATGCAGGCAAATCATTTGCACGTAAAAAAGCAGCGGATTTAAAATCTGTACTAGTAAAGTGAATGCCCAGGCTGGGCAATTTTTTATAATCTGATTGTGCAAAACAAAGCGAAGCTACAATCATCACGAAACCTAAAAGAATACCTTTCTTCATAATTATCAGTTTTGTAAAGCAGCAAAAATAGCTGCTTCAATTCAATTTTGGAAATTATTTACACACATAATTGTAGAGTGCGTAAACGCACAGTTATTTGATACACATTATTTGTTTGTACTTTGTTTTTTAAGTACAGTTACCTTAACCCTTGTGAGCCCTGCAGATATAAAACCAAGCGATTCTGCACCAGCTCTGGTAAGGTCTACCAGTCTTTTCATTTTTGGATGCAATCGGTCATTTATTTTTACCACTACTACTTTGCCGTTTCGCAAGTTAGTTACCTCTATCCAGGTGCCCATTGGCAATGAGTTGCAGGCAGCAGTAAATTTTTTTTGCCTGAAAATTTCTCCGTTGGCAGTTTGTCGTCCATCAAATTTGTTAGAGTAAAAGCTGGCCTGCCCGTATAAAGTTTTGCCTGTTTTTTTGCTATTTATCTTGTTTGATTGCTTTACAGCAGTATCTATTTGTCCAAATACCGTTGTAAAAGCAAAACAACAAATACAAAATAATATCAGTTTATAAGCGGTTAGTGCTTTCTTCATTTATTTGTTTTGGTAATAAAATTATTTTCCCGCAAAATATTTTTGGATAAGTTCTCTGTCATCTCCATAAATATCGTCATAAAATTTTATGTTTCCTTTTATAGCCTCGCAGCTAAAATAGCGTATAAAAAGCGGAAATCTATTTTTCACATCTATGCGGTGTTTTTCCTTATGTGCTATCCAGTTGGTTACAGAATCTGTATTTGCTTTTAATGTATCTGTACGTTTTGCAAGCAGGCTATCGTTTCTAATAATAATATTTGCCAGAGATTGCCACTCCTGCACCCGCACACAGCCATGGCTAAGGTTGCGGCTGCTGTTTTTAAAAAGATAACGCTGGTTAGTATCGTGCAGATAAACAGAAAAAGGGTTTTCAAAATTAAATTTTATAACCCCCAGTGCATTACCATCGCCGCTGCCCTGTTGTATTCTAAACGGAATACCCTTTGTGTATTTTGCCCAGTTTATATTTGCGGCATCTATTTTTTCATCTTTTCCGTTTAATAAATATAAACCCCGGCGTGCAAGGTAATTTACGTTTCTCTTTAGCCCTGGCAACATATCTTTTGTGATGATGCTTGTAGGTACCGTCCATGTGGGATAAATTACAATATCAGAAATAGCACTGGTAATAATTGGGGTAGGGGTTGCTGTTTTACCACATATTATTTTAGACTCAAGGGCAAGAGTATCGTTGTTTATTACTTTTAAATAAAAACCTGGCAGGTTTACCCATATATATTTTGATGGCATTTTTGCAGGAAGTTGTTTATACCTGTCCAGCGTCACCGCTATGCGATTAAACTTTTGATGATCGTTGTTGTTTAACCGCCTTATCAATTCTGTACTTATTTTTCCATCTGCCTTTAATTTAACGTTAAGCTGATATTTTTTTACCGCATTGCTTATCTCTGTGGAATCTGAATCTGCAGGCAGGTTTATGTCACTTTCCGCCAGTCTCTTTCTAAAAGATTTATTAAAAGCCAGTGTGTCTTTGTAAGGAAAATTTACAAAACTGTACACTCTGGTATCCATACTGTCTACAAACTTTTTTATACCCGCTTTCAGCAACCAGTATCCTTCATGTGCAGGTTGTACAGATTTTATTACGTTCGTAAAATATTCGCCGGTTGCTAATTTATCCA
>JANXXM010000041.1 GCA_025350645.1 Ferruginibacter sp. | reverse complement strand
TTTTTTAGTAATGATGCTAAACACTGACTGTCTTTTTTGTTGGCATAATCGCTTTGTATTTGGGTAATAACGTGGTGGGCTGTATCTACCTGCTACCTGTGCATGATAGTTGTGCTGGCGGGCCTTACCGTGCTTTACACTGATGCGTGCATCGGGATCGGTAGTACTGCTATGGGTATGGTTGCTTACAAATTTCCTTTGCTCACTATTTGAACTTGGCATATCCTTATAAGCTTTGGCCTGGCCTCGGTGCTGGTTATCCACTACTTTTTTTCTGGCCGCTGATACGCTGTTTGTATTGATCGTATCACTAGGTTTTTCTGTACTGTCATCTTCATTGAGTTCATCGGTATAATCATCGCCAACGGCTAATATCTCTTTTTCTTTCAGGCTGTCCATTGAGGCATTAGCTTTTACAGGGGCACTGCCCACTGCCTGCCGCTTGCCTGATACCATGCCTTTTTCTACACATTGTTGTAAGATTTGTTTAAACAGTTTTTTAAATACTTCATCGCCGTACAATTGGCGGGTAGGGCATAACGTGGAATGCCACGGTAGTGCTTCATCGATATTATAACCAATAAAGAACAATATGCCAAGCCGCATGCCGGCGGTGTTAATGATGCGTCTGTCGCTACTCAGGTTTTCTAAATAGCCAATGAGTATGTGTTTAAAAAACACTACAGGGTCTATGCTCTCCTGCCCTTCGGTGCCATAATATTATACAGCCACTGTAAATCGAGTATCAATTTTAACCTCCGCTAAAAATTATCTTCGGGTACTTTATCGCTCAATTAAAATTGAGAAATAATGTTTCTGTGTATTGTTTTTTGCCTTGCAGGTATAGCATTCAACAAAAACCGTTCGCTTTTTTGTTCATTCACACAGTGTGGGTATCTTAGTTGTGCAACAAGCACATGGGTTTTGTGTAAGTTAGGATGTTCGTACAATCAGCTAAAGTACACATCCCAGCTTTGGTTCTGGCAAAAGAAATTCAATTTAGCTTTTGTTGATATCATCATCTTTTGTATCTTTCATCAGCATTTATTCCGGGCAGATGGAATACTATTTCCCAACCTGCACAAAGCCCTTTTCGTGCAACCCTACTGCAACACTCTGCCAATTTCAGCAGACTTAATTAACTTTAAAAAATGAGTTTAGAATTAAGACAGCATTTTGAAAAAATCACACCACTTACAGACCAAGAATTTGATTATATTCTATCTCATTTTACAACAAAGAAACTAAAAAAGCATCAATTCCTAATCCAAGAGGGCGACAATGTAACAAACGACTATTTTGTAGTGAAAGGACTTTTGAAAGCCTACCACGTTGACAAAGAAGGCAAAGAATATATTATGCAGTTTGCAATGGAGGATTGGTGGGTTACAGATTATCAAGCCTATTTTAGTCAGACAAAAGCCACATTGAATATTGATTGTATTGAGGAAGTTGAAATACTTTGCTTATCGCTTCACAACAGAGATAAACTTTGTGCAGACCTACATAAAATAGAACACTTTTTTAGACGAAAATCTAATATGGGTTATGTAGCATTACAACGAAGAATTTTGTCAATGCTTAACAGTAACGCCAAAGAGCGATACGAACAATTACTTACACAATATCCAACTTTATTTCAGAGAGTACCCAAAATATTAATCGCTTCTTATCTTGGCGTTTCAAGAGAAACTTTAAGTAGGTTTACTTCGTAGTGATATACCTCACACAAAATTGGTGATTTAGTTCCTGTGCCAGCCGTTGCATTGTTGCCACCTTTGCATTGTAAAAATTAAACAATGTAAAAATGAAAAAAGCATTTCTAACAATCGCAACAGGAATAATGGTAATCGCATGTTGCACCATTTTTTCTGCAAATCAAGCAACGGCACAAACTAAAAAATCAAGTAAAATGAAAAAAGTATTATTTGTGGTTACAAGCCACGACAAAAAAGGAAACACAGGACAGCCAACAGGCTATTATTTAGCAGAGGTTTCACACCCTTGGGACATATTGCATAATGCAGGTTACGAAATTGATTTTGTAAGCCCACAAGGAGGCAAAGCACCAGTTGACGGTTTCAACTTGGAAGACCCAATAAACAAGAAATTTTGGGATGATACAAAATATCGTACTAAAGTTGAAAACACAATGAAACCAAACGAAGTAAAAACAGACGATTATGCTGCCATACTTTATGCAGGTGGACACGGAACAATGTGGGACTTTGCCGATAATATAGAACTTGCAAATATTGCGGCAAAAATTTATGAAAATAATGGCGTTGTAAGTGCAGTTTGCCACGGACCAGCAGGATTTGTAAACATCAAATTAAGCAACGGCAAATATTTGGTAGACGGCAAAAAAATTAATGCCTTTACCAATGAAGAAGAAATTGCAGTAAAATTTGAAAATGTAGTTCCATTTATGTTGGAGACAACACTCATTGAAAGAGGAGCAAAATTTGAAAAAAGTGGACTTTGGCAAAAACACGTTACAGTTGACCAAAGAGTTGTAACAGGACAAAATCCTCAATCGGCACAAGGTGTTGGCGAGGCGACGTTGGAAGAATTATTAAAACTAACCAAGTAAGATACAGTTAGACAATTAAAAAATTAAGTAAGGTTGTATTTTAGCAACCTTACTTTTTATATTTTTACGAAACAAAACTAACAAGACGAAAAAGGGAAGCACATAACATAGGATTGGGTTTTGTGTAATTAGGGTGGACGGAATAGGAATCAACATTTTGTTCATTATTGTGCTGTAGTTCGGGCTTGACAAGCTACAATAAACTTTAGCAATTAACTTCTACATTTACTTTTCAATCAACAGCAGTTCCGTACAGACGAAATTCTAATTCCCCACCTGCAACAAAGCCCTTTTTGTTGGCAGTAATTTTAGACAGAATTTTAACTGAAAGATCTAACACAAATTAAAAAAGACATACAATATTCCATTGTTTTATTTTTTTTTAAAATGATAATAATTTTTTATCAAAAATTGATAGTAAATCTTTATTTATTTCTTGACATATCTCAAGCGGATAAAAGATAATCCAAAATATATTTATTGATGCAAAAGCCAAAATTCTCCAACAAAAAGAAAATGAACTGATGCTAGTGATAGCCACAGCATTCATAATAATATTTTTGTAATTATAATATTGTCATTTAAAAAAAAACTTTGTCACAAAAAATAAATTTTTATGCACCTGTTTTTTTAAAAATTTAAAATAAAAAATTTTGTCAAAAACGAAATGATAAACATAAAAAGAGTAATTCTATTTTTACTTTTAATTTTATTTTTAATTCAACCTGCTTTAGCGTCTAAAAGTTTTATAGAACGCTCCGCTCCAATAAAAGCTGCAGATATTAACATCCCTGTAGGCAAAGGAAGTAAAACAATTTCTTTATTACAACTCTCCACAATTACAAAAGTTGATAGAAAAATTAACAGATGCAAAAATTGGATTTATACAAATCGTTTTACTAAATATTACGCAACGAAAAATAAAATGAAATATAAATTAAGAAGGTTTTGCTATAAATAAAAAACTCTTAAAAATATTTTTAGAAAAAGAAGTAGAAATTAAATCTTTTACCGGAGGTTTCTTATTGGGATATACTTTAAATATTTTTGGTATTTTACTAGCTTATTTAATAAAAGGTAAAAATAGAAATAAACGTATAAAGTATGCCTGGATTGGTCTTGGAGTAGCAGTTGTTGCTACAGGAATATTTTATTTATTATTTTTAAATGAATTTAAAATTCACTAATTCGAAAGAATAATTTTATCTGTAAATGTTCCCAAAAGCTTTACCGCCGCGCTGCTACGCCTGATTGCAGCGTAAAGCCAAGAGCCCAGCAAACGGCGGGGGTGAGGACTTGCAGCGTAAAGCAGGGCCAATGCGGACAAAAGAAATACAGTTTTCGTTCTAATTATATTTATTCCGTATCCATCTTTCCATTTCCGGTTTCTGCAATTATCTTTACCGCATGTTAACAATAAGCAACCGTGGGCAGTATATGCCTGCATCGCCCATACGCAAGCTGGTGCCTTTTGCAGAAGCTGCGAAAAAAAGAGGCGTAAAAGTGTACCATCTCAACATTGGGCAGCCGGATATTGAAACACCGAAAGCATGCCTGGATGCCGTGAAAAATTATGATATGAAAGTGCTGGAATATACTCACAGCGCAGGTAACGAGAGCTATAGAAAAAAACTGACGGAGTATTATGCCAAAAATAATATTGATGTAACGGCAAATGATATTATTGTAACCACCGGCGGCAGCGAAGCTATCTTATTTGGTTTTATGGCCTGCCTCGATGCTGGAGATGAAGTAATAATACCAGAGCCTTTTTATGCTAACTACAATGGTTTTGCTGTAGAGGCAGATGTGAAAGTGGTGCCTATAAGTAGTAGTATTGAAACCGGTTTTGCTTTGCCGCCGATAGCAGATTTTGAAAAAGCTATTACGCCTAAAACAAAAGCTATTGTTGTGTGCAACCCGAATAACCCCACAGGATATTTATACAGCACTGCCGAAATGGAAACGCTTGAAGCAATTGTAATAAAACACAATTTATTTTTATTTGCTGATGAAGCCTACAGAGAATTTTGCTACGAAGGCACACATACGAGTGCAATGCATTTAAAAGCTGCGGAGCAAAATGTAGTACTTATGGATACGATAAGTAAACGCTACAGTGCATGCGGTGGGCGCATCGGCGCATTCATTACCAAAAATACAGCCGTGCTTAATGCTGCCATGAAATTTGCGCAGGCAAGGTTGAGTCCGCCGTTTTATGCACAGATTTTGGGAGAGGCTGCAGTAGATTTACCAGACGATTATTTTGAAAGCACAAAAGCCGAATATAAACTGCGAAGAGATACGATTGTAAAAAGAATGAATAAAATGGCAGGTGTTTTTTGCCCTAACCCCGGCGGTGCATTTTATGTAATGGCAAAATTGCCTATAGATGATTGTGATATATTTTGCCAGTGGCTGTTGGAAGATTTTTCTTATAATGATGCTACTATTATGCTTGCACCCGGCACAGGTTTTTATAGTACAAAGGGCTTGGGTAAAAATGAAGTGAGACTGGCGTATGTTTTAAATGTAACGGCAATAAATGCTGCAATGGATTGCCTGGAAGAAGCGCTGAAGGTTTACCCGGGGCGGGTGTAGGGAAAAGATTTTTGAGAGGTAAAAAAGGCAAAAGGCAAAAAGGCAAAAGGAAAAAAGGGCAAAAGGCAAAAGGAAAAAGCAGGGAAGCAAATGCATAAGCAGAAATAAGTAGACATACTCTCAAAGGCTGGATAAGAAAATACCTGATAAAGCAGGAAGAAAAAAACCAGTGAATGGCTTTTCAATTCATTAAAAAATTCAGCTTTTTGCGATAGCAGACTATTACTATTTTTACTTTCATTATATTCGGGTTATCATAAAATAATTTCATTTTGGCAATATCGATTCTTACTATAATTTACCTCATTGCATCTGTAACATTTATTCTTGGGTTAAAAATGCTTTCTAACCCGCACAGTGCAAGGCGAGGGAATCTTATTGCGGCTGGTGGTATGACGCTGGCTATTTTCGGAACAATATTTTTGTATAAGAGAGAAGACGGCGGACACCTGCAAAACCTTGCGTGGATGTTTGGCGCATTGCTTATTGGGGGTGTGGGCGGGGCAGTAAGTTCCCGTAAAGTAAAAATGACCCAAATGCCGGAAATGGTGAGTTTGTTTAACGGTATGGGTGGTGCCTGCGCCATGCTTATTTCTTTGATAGAATTTAATCATGTTACGGGGAGTATACCCAGCATAAATATCTTAAAATTATCAGAAGTAATTACCGGGGGTAAATACATTGCCATCATTATAGGCCTTGTAATAGGCAGTGTTTCTTTTGCTGGAAGTATGATAGCTTATTTAAAACTGAGTGGTAAATTAAAAGACATCAGTTTTAAAGGCCAGCATATTTTTAATATGATTTTATTTGGGTTAATAATAGTGATGGCGATTATAACTTACAACACACATGCACTTTCATCTCCGCTTTATTTTTATATAACTTTTGCGCTGGCTATTGCGTATGGTATTTTCTTTGTGATGCCTATTGGCGGTGCAGATATGCCTGTGGTAATTTCGTTGCTCAATTCTTTTACAGGAGTAGCTGCGGCATGCGGCGGTTTTTTATACAACAATAATGCAATGCTTACCGGCGGTATTTTGGTGGGCGCTGCGGGTACGCTGCTTACTATACTTATGTGCAAAGCCATGAACAGGAGTTTGCTTAATGTAATTATAGGATCATTTGGTGGAAATGCAGCGGCAGCTGCTGCTGCAGGGGATCAGGGGCATTATAAAGAAATAAGCCTTGCAGATGCAGCCATGGTAATGAGTTATGCAAACAGGGTAATGATTGTACCCGGTTACGGGCTTGCTGTAGCACAGGCACAACATACCTGCCACGAGCTGGAAAAAATATTAACGGACAAAGGGGTTGAAGTAAAATATGCCATTCACCCCGTGGCGGGCCGTATGCCAGGGCACATGAATGTATTGCTTGCAGAGGCAGATGTATCATACGAAAAGCTGGAGGAAATGGAACAGGCAAATGAAGATTTTAAAAATACCGATGTGGTGCTTATACTGGGTGCAAATGATGTGGTGAACCCAGCTGCAAAAAACGATCCTGCATCGCCTATTTATGGTATGCCAATACTGGAAGTGGAGTTTGCAAAAACCGTAATTGTAAATAAAAGAAGTATGAAGCCAGGCTACGCCGGTATTGAAAATAACTTATTCTTTCAACCAAAAACATCTATGCTTTTTGGAGATGCAAAAAAAGTATTACAAGATCTTTGTGCAGAAGTAAAAAATGCATAACCTTTACCTTAAGATTAACAAAATAAACAGCATGTTTTATAACAGTGTTGAGGTATTTTATTTTAAAACCCGTTATCGGAATTTATTTTGAAATTATATTTTTTTATTGCTTGGTGGGTTTATTTTTTACCGGCGGCTAAAGCACAAAATCTTTTTGCCAATGCAAGTTTTGAAGAACTGAATATTTGTACAGAATATAATCAGGAGTGTGCGCCGGAAGCATGGTTTAATATACTGCCTGCTGCCACGCCATTGTTCTATCCCAAATCTTTACCCGTAGCTTTTGAAGGAAAAGAACTGCTAATGGTACCGGTTGAAAATGTGCACCATCCTGCAAAAAAAAGACAATTTGTGTACAGCAGGTTTTGCTGCCCCCTTATAAAAAAAGAAAACTATAAACTTTCTTTTTACCTGCATACGGGTGGTACTGCTTTTTATGGTATTGATTTTTATATGAGGACAAAAGAATTTACCTCTGAAAATTTTTTGGCAGATACGGCCAGGCCATCTATTCATATTGCAAAAGAAGATGTGGTGAGCGATTATAAAGGATGGAGTTTTATTGAAACATTTTATACCGCAAAGGGCAATGAACAATTTTGCCTTATAGGAAATCTTGCTAAAGATACTTTTGCTTTTTCCAGCTACCAGGCTATGAACAGGGGAGGAGATGTTTTTTATTTTATAGATAATATTTCTTTTACTCCAGTTAAAAAAAGTTTGCCCTGCACCGGATATTTAAAAAATAAAATAAAATTATATGAGCAAAATCTACGGCATACAGAACGAATACTTACCAATGAAAATGAAGAAATAAAACCCGATACGCTTACGCTGCCAGGTGTATATTTTGAAACAGATAAATCTATATTAAAACCACAGTTTAAAAAAATATTGGATAGCCTGGTAAGAAAAATGCCCGTTAAAAAAATAAAAGCTATACATGTGGAAGGGCATACGGATGACAGAGGAACAACCGAAAAAAATGATAAACTTTCAGCAGACAGGGCAACTACTGTAAAACTTTATCTGGCTGAAAAATTACCTCTGCTAAAACAATATATTTTTGCTGAAGGAAAAGGAGAAAATTTTCCCAAAGCAGATAATGATACTGATAAAGGCAGGGCGGTGAACAGGAGAGTGGAAATAATTTTGACCTATACTTATTAAATCAATAAAAATATTTTAGCATGCTTCCCCTCCCGCCGGAATTAATAACCTCCTTAAAAACTGCCCCCGGCTTTAATGAAGAAACTTTTGTGCAGGTGCATGCAAGCGGGGAGCAGGTTACATCTATAAGAATAAACCCTGCTAAGAAAATAAATGCTACAGTACATTTTGCCGATGCACAAAAAATACCCTGGTGCAATACCGGATTTTATTTACCACAACGGCCATCCTTTACTGCGGACCCGCTCTTTGCCGCAGGCACTTATTATGTGCAGGAGGCAGGGAGTATGTTTTTGGAAGAAGTAGTGAGGCAAACCTGCGATATTTCTCAGCCACTTTGTGTACTGGATCTTTGTGCTGCACCGGGCGGAAAATCTACTTTACTGCAAGCTATTATTTCTGCTAATAGTTTACTGGTATGCAACGAAATAATAAAAACCAGGGTAAATATTCTTGCAGAAAATATTACAAAATGGGGAGCAGCAAATGTAATTATAACCCACAACGATGCAAAAGATTTTAAAAAACTACCCGCTTTTTTTGATTTGATTGTAGTAGATGCTCCCTGTAGCGGTAGCGGTCTTTTTAGAAAAGATAACCTGGCAATACATGAATGGAGTTTAAATAATGTGGCACAGTGCAGTGCAAGGCAAACACGAATTATTGCAGATGTACTGCCTGCCTTAAAACCGGGTGCTGTATTCATTTACAGCACCTGTTCCTATTCTGAAATGGAAGACGAAAATATTGCAGATGAGTTGGTAACAATACATCACATGCAATCTTTAAAAATAAATTTGCCCAAAGGAGAAGGGATTATAGAAACAATATCCCCCAAAAAAAAGGCCTATGGTTACCGGTTTTATCCTGATAAAGTAAAAACAGAGGGTTTTTATATTGCTGCTTTTAAAAACAGTTGCAGCAAAGAACAATATCACAAAGAAAAAAGAAATAAAGATACTGGTATTACTGGTACGGCAGCAGAGATTGTAAAACCTTATCTTAAAAATGCAGAGGAATATGCTTTTATAGAGCAGCAAGAAACTATAATTGCATTTCCAAAACAGCTGTTTAGTTTTTTACTCGAAATAAAAAAAAACCTCTACATAAAAAAAGCGGGTATTGCAATGGGTAGTGTTATAAGAAATGAATTAATACCCGATCATGAACTTGCTGTAAGCACTATTGTGGCAGATAAAATACAAAGGATAAACGCAGATGAATCTCTTGCAATGGATTATCTGCGCCGAAAAGATATTATACTACCAACAGACAGTAAAGGCTGGGCTATGATTTGTTTTAAAGATCATGCACTAGGACTTATAAAAATATTGCCGGATAGAATAAACAATTACTACCCGAAAGCCCTTCGTATCCTTAACAAATGAGGATGTATTTTTACGGTCTTATTTCTGCATCTTTGCAGCTACGAAACAATATAACATGAAAAAAATATTATCACTTTTATTACTCATACCTGGCATTTTGCTGGCACAGCAAAAAGTTATTAAACATACGGTGACTGCAAAAGAGAGTTACTCCAGTATTGGACGATTGTATAATATAAACGGCAGAACAATTGCAGAATTTAATAAACTTAATTATGAAAAAGGTTTATCTATTGGGCAGGTTTTAAATGTTCCGGTAGTCTCGTCATTTAAAAAACCGGCCACATTTACTCCTCCAAATGTGATAGTGCCTGTAGCACCGCCTGCAGCACCAAAAGGAACAACAGCTTTAAAACATATTGTTGGCAAAAAAGAAACCTTGTATGGTATAAGTAAAAAATACAACGTTAGCATTGCAGATATAAAGAAATGGAATAAACTAACTACGGATGGATTAACAGAAGGAGTAGAAATAATTGTAGGGTATGGAAATACCACCCCTATAAATAACACGGTAATAACAACAGAAAAAACTGAACCGGTTGTTGTACAGCAGGAAACAAAAAAAGCTCCTGCGCCAGTTGTAATACCCACCAAAACTACTGCTGCCACTGTAATACCAAAAGAAACAGGAAAACCTGTTGTAATAAATAATAGTAAAAACAATACAGGAATTTTTAAAGAGGGTTATAACGATACGGGTAAAGAAGAGAAAGGAACCGCCGGTATTTTTAAAAGTACCAGCGGCTGGGAAGATGGTAAATATTATTGCTTGCACAATACCGCCACCCAGGGTACTATTATAAAAATTTCCAATGCTGCTACGGGTAAATTTATTTATGCAAAAGTATTGGATGGTATACCGGATTTAAAACAAAATGCAGATTTGCTGGTAAGGATTAGCAATGCAGCTGCAGATGCTATTGGGGCAGCAGGAGATAATTTTGAATGTATCATTAATTATTAAAATTTTTTATGAAAAGGATTTTATTGCTTAGTTTTTTATGTACTATTTTTTTTATTGGGTATGCACAAAAAGAATTATCGCCCGCCAATAAAGTAAATACCACTACCATAAAAATAGCGCCGCCAAAAAAGCAGAGTGGTGGCTTACTTAAATTGAATGTGGTACCAGAGACTGCAAAAGACCTTATGGTAGAAAAACAAAATGCAGCAAGTCCTGTAAAAAACCAGGGAAACACAGGTACCTGCTGGGATTTTTCTGCCACATCATTACTGGAAAGCCAGTATTTAAAAAATAAAAATGGCGTAGTCCTGCCAGACCTCAGCGAAATGTATACTGCTAGAAAGATATATGAAGAAAAGGCAGAAAATTATTTTTTAAGACAAGGCAAAGCACAGTTTGGTGAAGGTGGTTTGGGGCATGATCTTATACGATCTGTTGCATTATATGGCGCAATGCCGGAAAGTGTTTTTAAAGCAAAATTAAACGCAGGCGGTCTCATAGACCACTCCTTACTTATAACCAGTTTAAAAAGTTATTTAGATACTATGATTGCCCATGATCTTAGCAGAGATAAAATGCCCGGGAACTGGCGTGCTGGCGTTAAAAAATACTTGGATGAATATATTGGCGAAGTGCCTGAAGCATTTAAATACGAAGGAAAAGGATATACGCCAAAATCATTTGCAAAAGATTACCTCAGGTTTAATGAAGGAGAATATGTGAATATTACCTCGTTTACTAATCATGTTTATTATACGCCCTTCGTTTTAAGCATACCCGATAATTTTAGTAATGGCAGCTATTATAATTTGCCACTGGAAGAAATGATAGATATTACCAAAAATGCAGTAAGAAACGGGTACACTGTTTTGTGGGATGGGGATGTAAGTAACAATGGATTTTCGCAGGAGCATGGCGCAGCAATGTATATTCCGGAAAGTGCTGCTATTACCGGGGATGATCAGCTAGGAAATTATGAATTAAATTATACAGCAGATATTCGGCAGGCTTTATTTGAAAATCTTACCACGCAGGATGATCACCTGATGCAGATTACTGGGTTAGCAAAAAGTAATAAAACGGGTAAAACATTTTTTATGGTAAAAAACTCCTGGGGCGAAGTGGGTCCTGCCAAAGGGTATCTCAATCTTTCACAAGCGTATTTTGCAATAAATACTATAAGCCTTATAGTGCCAAAAGCATCACTGAGCAAGGCTTTACTGGAAAAAATGCATATCAATTAATGGTAGATAAATTATTTTAAAATCCGGTTACTTGATTAACCGAATTTTTTATTTTGTAAAATGGTAACCCCTTAAAAAATCTTTTATCTCCATTTTCTTTTTTCCTTCCAGTTGCATTTCTTCCACACTTATGTATCCATCCGCACAGGTAAAATGAAGAAAAGTTTTTTTATCAGTTACATATTCACCGGCCTGCTCAATGGGTTGTTGCATAATTTTTTTTGCAGAAAAAATCTTTAGTTTTTTTTCCTTTAAAAAAGTAAACGCTGTAGGGTAAGGTGCCAAACCACGGATGAGGTTGTACACTTCGCCAGTTGTTTTTGAGAAATTTATTTTGCAGGTTTCAGTAAATATCTTAGGCGCATGAGTGCTAATTTCTGCCGATGCTGGCTGTTGTGATAGCAGTTTTTGCTCCAAGGTATTTGCTGCTAATTGTTGTACTGTTTTTAACAATAATGTAGCACCAATCGCTTTCATTTTATCGTGTACTTCGCCTGCGGTTTCCTCTTCTTCAATAGCAAAACTTTGCTGGAGCAAAATATCTCCGGTATCAATTTCCTGTTGTAATTTAAAAGTGGTAACACCTGTTTCTTTCTCGCCATTTATAACTGCCCAGTTTATAGGTGCTGCACCTCTGTATTTTGGCAGCAGGCTTCCATGCAGGTTTACAGAGCCGAGCGGCGGCATATTCCACACCACTTCTGGCAGCATACGAAAGGCAACTACAATTTGCAAATCTGCATTAAGCGCACGCAGCTCAGCTAAGAATTGTTCATTTTTTAATTTTTCTGGCTGTAAAATATGAAGTGCATTTTCCTGCGCATATTTTTTTACAGCACTTTGTTGTAGTAGCATTCCCCGGCCTGCTTCTTTATCTGGCGCAGTTATAACACCCACAATATTACAACCAGCTTTTACAAGTGTATGCAACGATGCTACGGCAAACTCCGGCGTACCCATAAATACAATTCGTAATTGTCTAAAATCTTTCATGCAGCGGCGAAGGTAAATAAATGATGGAGAAAAATATTCAATTTGCCTGAATACCGCATATCTCCTGATGTGTAGGGCAGGCAAAGGCACATCTGTTCACATTGAATTAAATGCATAATGGCAATAAAAGTTTTTATAACAGACGATCATTATATGGTGATTGAAGGCATCCGTTCATTGTTGCAAAATGAAACAAGTATGGAGTGGGTGGGGCATGCATCCAATGCAGTATCTTATATAGCTTTTTTGCAGCAGCAATTGCCGGATATTATTTTGATGGATATTAACCTGCCCGAAAAAAACGGAATAGATTTTATGCAAAGAAGTGAGACTGAAATATCCGTCTGTTTTTTTAATTGGGCTAAGTACTTTTAACCAGCAAAGTTTTATACAAAAAATGATGAATAATGGCGCATCCGGCTATGTATTAAAAAATGCCATAAAAGAAGAATTGATGGAGGCAATAGAAACAGTAGCTAAGGGTAAAATATATTTAAGCCACGAAGCGGCACAATCACTAAGAAAAAATAACGGGGACGAAAAACCTATACTTACCTGCTGGGAAAAAGAAGTACTGGAACTTATTGCAAGCGGGCTCACCAATAACGAAATTGCGCAGCAGTTTTTATAAGCGTAACAACAGTAGATACCCACCGAAAAAACTTACTGGCAAAATTTAATTGCCGCAATATAGCATCACTTATAAAATTTGCGGTGCAGCATAACATGCTTTGATGTGTAACAATAAGCAGCGACACAGCTGCTATACTACCCCTTCAGCCTTCAGCAAATTATTATCTAAATTTTCGTATTTGTTATGAATATACAAAATAAGCACCCCGAGCAATACCGCAATAACGGTAATGATGGTATTTAAAACTCCTTCAATGTTAAACGAAAGTTTAATTAATATGGTAGAAATAATAAACCCTGAATTCCTGATAACATGATTAAATTTATCTGTATGTAGAAAAGAAAAAAGCAACAATAAAACGTCTATTAAAATTAAGACTGTAAAAAATTCATCAAAAAATATTTTATTTATATTTTTTATAGACACTTCTGTTTCATTTACCAAGTAAAAGTTTTCGTATATCCAAAAACTAAAATTATAAACTGCCAGTGCTATAAATACCGGAACTAAAATCGTTGCAATTATTTTTTTAAGTTTAATAAAATTTTCTACTTCAGGAGAGATTTTTGGATTGGCATTCACCCTCACAATTTTATAAAAAGCATAAATTAAAAAAAATAAAATCAACACTGCTACTACATCTAACGTAAATAAAATATCATCTTTTGTGGCAAACCAATTATTGGTAAATTGTAATTTATAAAGATCTTTAAAAATGCGCCGGATAATAATCAGCGTAATAATTTCGTACTGCTTGCCAATATATTTTGTAGTAGATTTTGGTAAATAATATACCAGCAAATAAGCTTCATACAATAAAATGAAGGAGAAAGGAGTATAAATGGCAACCATCGGATTTTTTAGCAATCCGGAAAAATCATCGAACCTTATCCATTTTAGATCTACCAAGGCAATCAGCAGCAGGTGAATAATGAAACTGATTATGGCTATGTAAATAATTATTTTCTCACTTTTATCTTTCGTTTTTTCAGATAAAAATTTCTCAAATAAAAAATTAAAAAGTTTAGTGGAAACAGCCATTTTTCATAAAGTTAGTTGTTATTATTTTTAAAATAAAAAACAAACTACACTCCATAAATATAAGACTGAGGCAAAAAATCATTATTATTATTCTATTCAAAATCTTTATACAGCAAATACTTTTTACGAACAGCTTTAAATTTTGTCAGACCAGGCTGCCAGCTTTTTCTAATTTCCGCTTCTGTTTTACCCGCTTTTATTTGCTGTTGAAAAATAGCATTGCCGGTCAATTTGTCTATAAAATTATTTTTTAAAAAGAAACTGTCTTTACCAGAAAAAATTTTATAAGCACTAATAAAATATTTTAACTGAAT
>JANXXM010000023.1 GCA_025350645.1 Ferruginibacter sp. | reverse complement strand
GCTTTCCTATTTTTGCGCAGCATAAAAATTATGAAAAAGATATTTATACTTATTATTACTGCTACATCTTTTGCAGCATGTACCAATAGCGACAAAGGAAACAGCACAACAGCGGGAGATACGGACAGTTCTCTGATACCTGCTTATACAAAAATTGCTGCACCAAAAACAATTGCTTATACTATTCTTTCGCAATACCCGCATGATACATCCAGCTTTACCGAAGGCCTGGAATTTTACAAAGGAAAATTATACGAAAGTGGTGGGGATTTTAAAAACTCCCGCCTGCAACTGAGCGATGCAAAAACAGGAAAAATTGAAAAGCAACACATGATGGGAACGGAAACTATTTTTGGCGAAGGCATCACTATCCTTAATGGAAAGCTGTACCAGCTTACTTATACAACCAATACCGTTTATGTGTACGATGTAAAAGATATTACAAAACCAATTAAAACGTTAACCTGGCCTGCACAAGGTTGGGGTATGACGAATAATGGAACAGATATTATTTTAAACAGTGGTAACAACAACCTCTATTTTGTAGACCCCGAAACATTTGCAGTGAGAAAAACGTTACCAGTAAATGACAATAATGGTCCAGTACAAAAAATAAATGAACTGGAATATATTGACGGGTTTATATGGAGTAATATATGGACAGAGAATCGTATTGTAAAAATAGATCCTGCTACCGGCAATGTGGTAGGGGATATGATGCTGGATAAATTAAACCCTGCTGAAACAAACGCAGACAATGTACTAAACGGAATTGCTTATGATAGCACATCTAAAACAATATTTGTAACGGGTAAAAGGTGGGATAAAATGTTTGAACTTAAAATAAATTAAGTTTTGCTGATTACATAAATCAACGAACTGCATTTTTTATTATTGAATACTGTTTTTATATTGGATAATATTCCCGTAAGAAATGCTTTCACAAAATTACCTTTACCGTTTTTATATTTTTCGCTAAGCATGCTCACATAAAAACTATCAAACCACATGGGTTTTATTTGTTTAATTTTTAAACCGTGTTGTTGTATTAACTGCTGCATACTTTGCGGGCTAAAATGATAGAGGTGCCTGGGCACATCATAGGCCGCCCAAGTTTCTTTATATAATTGCGCATCGTAACTGGTATAATTAGGCACTGCAATAAATATTTTTCCGTTGGCTGCAATTATCTTTTTGAGCTGTAAAATATATTGTTGTAACTGGTGAACATGCTCCAATACATGCCACATAGTTACAGCATCAAATTTATTTTCAGAAAAATTAAATAAGTCTGGAGAGGGCTGCGGCTCAATATTGTAAAGGCTTTTAGCTTTTTCTCTTGCTGCTTCATCCGGCTCTAGCCCGGTTACATCCCAGCCCGCATTTTTCATGGTGTGCAAAAATGCACCCGTTCCGCATCCTACATCCAATATTTTTCCGGTAGTTAATGTTGTTTCTTTTTGTACCAGATTTTTCTTGCTGGCAAGTGTTATCTTTCTTATAGCATGATATAATTTATTTATAAATCCTTCTTGCGTATCACTGTGCGAAATATAATTTTCCGATGCATAAAATGTTCCTATATTTTCCTGCTCCGGTACATTCTGCGTAAACCTTGCTGTACAATTACTGCAATGCATTATCACAAAATTTTGCTGTGATACAGTGTTGTCTTTTGCAGATAAAACTGCCGCAATATTTTCGCTTTTGCAAATAGGGCATTGGGTATAAGTGATCATAAAAGCTACAGTAAAAAATTATCAGGGTAGGGTTTGGTATGTTTTAGAAGGCGATGCAGCCTCATTCTTATGCGATATTCCAAAAGTATTACTAGCTGTATTATTATTTAAATAAAAAAATATAGCACCCAGGGCTGCTACCGCTATCACAATAGCAAAAATCCACCATTTGCTTTTAGCAGAAGGTATTTCATCTGCATAATATTCATTCATTACGGTGTTAGTAGTTTCAGTATCTCCTACTAAAATAGCATGCGTTTCGCGGGGATGAATAATTCTTTCTGCAAATATTTCTTTAAAAAAAACTACAGGTAATTGTACAGGCAAAAATGTAATATTCCCGTCAATATCTTTATAAAATTCGCCTGCATTTGTAAGGATAATTTTTTCGGATGGCTGAAGATTTTTAATATCTTCTCCAAATCTATTTAACTGATAAGCAGCTTCTTCTTTATTTATATTTTTTTGTGCGGCTATATATTCCTCCAGGTCGCTGCTATCAACTTGTTCATTGGTAAAAACAATATCTTCCGCAGGTGGAGTTATTTTTTTTTCTGTTGCAAATATAACTGCTTCGGTTTTTTGCACAGCAAGGGTGCCTACGCCGGCAACCGGGCATTTTTTATATTGAAAAAGATAATCGGCTAAAAGTTGTTGCATGCTGCAATAATACGCTTATTCTTAAAAATGAACTATAATTCCCCCAAGGAAGCTGGTGCCATATACTTCATAATTGTGCCAGCGCTCATACTTATCATTTAAAATATTATTTACATCTGCCCAAATAGAAAACTGCTTATTTATCTTAATTTCTGCACCTGCGCTAATATCTGTACCGCCCGTTAATGGCTTTCCTACATTTGCTTTTGTAAGGTAGTTGCTGCCGTCAAAAATATAAGCATCAGCTTTTATGAGTACGCTTTTATAAGCCCACCAGCGCAGCGAACTTTTAATTTCTACCGGTAACGTATGCCATGCTCTTGCATTATCTGTAATGCTGGTGTAACCATTAAAAGTAATGCCACCAGTAAAACTAAATTTATCTTGGTTTATGTACCCGATATCGCCATGAATTCTAAAGTTGGTCGCTTTCTTTTCGTTGCTTAGCACAAAAGATTTATTATCCAGTGCGGTATCATTTATAAAAAAAGGAAGATCGGTATAGCGAAGTACGGCAGCTTTTGCACTAAGGTTAAAATGCTTTGCCACACTGGCTTTTAGCCCGCCATATACTTCAATTTGTTTAGTATTGAGTTGTGTAAATACGGGTGCCAGGTAAGGATTTATATCTGTAAGATTTTTATAATTATTTTTTATATAACTGCCTATTAAACCCGCCTGTACAGCAAATGTTTTATTGGGTACTTGCGCTTCTGCAAATACATCGGGCAGTAATTCAAACTTATCATTATTCCATGTGGGCGTAACACCGGCATGCAGTTTTAAAATATCCGTTTTATAGTTTAGTGATGGAGTTACCTGTATAATATTATTATTTATTTTGGCATTTGATGGTACATAATTTTTAGTGCTGTAGCTGGTAATATCTGCTGTAAAGTCTGCTTTAAAAGTAAAATCATCGCCAAAGGCTTTTTCCAGTGGCAGTTTAAAAATAATATTGGTTTCGCTTACTTTGTCTTTGCTGCTAAAAAAACTTATATCAACATTGGGATCATAATTAATACCCAATTCATTTTGCACTGTATTTTTAAAACCTGCTTTTATACTTACATTTTGCAATTGCTGCCGCACGTTTTCTTTTTTAAAATCGTATAGATTATGATCATACCCGTATAGGTAGTACAGGCTGGAACTTATGCCCACACTACCATACAACTCCTGCTTCGGTAAAAAATAACTGCCTGCTGCTTTCACATTAAGCAACGAATAATCCTGATTTTTTATTTTGCCTTTAGATTGTATATAATCTCCGATTAAATTTACAAGGCTTGTTTTACCATCGCCAATACTAAGGCCTACACTTGCAAAAGGAGTATTGTAATTACCAATACCTGCTTTTACAAAATTTCTGTTACCGAGGTATAAACTGGTATCCTGTTCCAGCGCCAGTGGTTTAAGGGAAACAGGCCGGTATGCATAAAAAAGATTTTGTGAAGGAATATTATAATTTAATGCAGGCCTCGATGTATCTGCATTTAGCTGGGAGCCTGCAAAATTTATTTTTACCACACTCCGTAATACAGGTTTATAAGAGGAAGTAATATCTATAGATTGTTTTTTGGTAGTATCCCGTTGTGCAAGTAAAATATTACTGCCAAAAACCAATGCCGTAAATAAAATGTATCTGATCATTATATGAAGATTAGTAAAATATTTTTTAGTTACCAATTTTAGAAGAAGTTTTTTCAGTAGCTACTGCCTTATCATATTTTTGTTGCGCTTCAGCTTTAAGATCTGTCATGGCTGCATTTTTTGCTACACTTTCATACGTTGCTTTTGCATTAAAATAATCTTTTTGGGTCATAAAAATATCGCCCAGTAAAATGTAGGAACGGGTAACCCATTCATCATACGAACCTGTTTCTTTAATAGTAGCCAGTGCTGCTTTTTCTGCGGCAGTTAAATTGCTTTGTGTAAAATAACACTGGGCTATTTCATACCGCCCTTCTGCACCCCATGCAGCTCTGTTTATAGCCGTTAACGATTTAAAAGAAGCAATGGCCGCAATACAATCTCCTGCTATCTGCTGCGATTTTCCTAGTACCAATAATGCAATAGAACGATCATCTGTATTCACTCCTTTTCTGCTGCTTAGTTCTTTTGCGGCGGTGCTTGCCTGGCTATAATCTTTTAGCTGATAGTAGCTACGTACCAATCCCCGCAAGGCTTCCAGTTGATTGTCCTGATTAGCAGTATTGTTTCTTAATGCTTCAAAATATTTTTTTGCGGCAGTATAATCTTTTAATTCAAAATAATAAATACGTGCTGCTTCCAGTGTGGCATTTTCAAAATATTTGCTATTGCCTTTTGCATTTACTGCTGCATAACCCGCTACTGCATTTTGCCAGTCTTTATTTTTTTGATAACAACCGCTGCGCAGGTAAGTTGCCTCAAGTGCGTAAAAACCTGCCGGATATTTTGTAAGATAGTTGCTAAGAGATGTAATAGCAGCGGCACAATCTCCTGTATTATATTTTAGCGTAGCTGCGGCATAACTAAGCGAATCTGCCTCGCTTACGGATATTGATTTTCCTGTTTCTTTCATGAGCGCTACATAATCATCCGGCCTGCCTTCTGCTACGTAAATATCTTTTACAATATCCGTAGCTTCATCTGCCTCTGAAGACTGTGGGTATGTTTTTATAAGTTTGGTATAACTATTTAATGCCTGCGCATTATTGTTGCTGTTATAATAGGCCAGCCCTAGTTTAAGATATGCTCTCGGTTTTAAACCCTCGTTGGCAGATGCAATAATATTGTTTAAGTATGGCACCGCATCTGCAAATTTTTCATCTGCAATGTAAGTTTGTGCTATTTCCATATTTACATCCTGCCCCAGGCTGTTATTTGGGTATTGTTTGTTTAGCGTATTTAAAATTTTTATTTTTTCTGAACTGTTTTTTATGCCGGCTATCATTGCTTTTTGATAGGCCGCATAATCGCTTTGAGGAGTAGCAGCATTTATTACTGCATCGTACATATTGTTGGCTTTAGCATAATCCCGCAGCATATAATAACAATCTGCACTGCGCAAATAGGTATCTTGTAAGAGCGAAGATGAGCCACTGGCAACAGTTTTAGTTACCTGCTCAAAATAAGACAATGCCTGTTTATAATTTTCTTTTTGTAAATAACTGTATGCTGCGGTATACCTTGCGGTTTGCATATTTGCTTCGCCTTGCGTGGCGGCATTACTTTGTATAAAAACAGAAAGATATTTTATACCATCATCAAACCGTTGCTGCCGGTAAGCAATTTCACCTTTCCAAAAATTACTGTATGGCAGGATATTTCCTGCATTGGGGTCTGCTATTATTTTATTGAGCAGCTCATCTGCTTTTGTAAGCTGCTGGTCATTTATATTTTCTATTGCTTTACCATATAATATTCTGGGGTAAACTTTTTGCAGGGCAGGCGCAGGGTTTTGTATAGATTCATATAGCGCAAGTGCATCATTAAAATTACTCGTGCGGGTAAGCAGCGATACCAGTATTTCTTTTGCTTCTGTATCATACTCAGAACCAGGATAACTCTTTAAAAAACCACGCATTTCTGTAAGCGCAATATCTTCATAGCCTAATTCGTAAGATAATTTTGCGTAATTGAACCGGGATACTTTTTGCTGTAAAGCATTACTGCTATTGAATGAGCTATATTGAAAAGCAGAACGTGCATTTGCTTTCTGGTTTGTTTTTAAATACAAATCTCCTAATAAATACATGCTGTTTTGCCCCATAGAATCCCGCTCGTTGCTCAGTTGTTTAAATCCTTCTATAGCTTTATTGGTATTGCCTGCGGTGTAATAGCAAAAGCTTAACTCGTATAAAACTTCTTTGGAAACTTTATCTGTACTGTTTACGTAAGCTTCCAGCAAAGGCATTGCTTTTTCGTATTCTTTTTTCTCAAAATATATTTGGCCTATAAGTAAGCGCATTTGCTTATCATAATACAAAGGAGTTTTGCGGGTGAGCACACTCTCCCCATATTTTAAGGCTTCCTCTTTTTTACCCTGAAAATAATAGATTTCGGCAATATAGTAGGGCACTACACCTTTATATTCATCAAAAGTTTCTACCAGTTTAAAAGCCATTAGGGCTTCTTTGTATTGCTTATCATAATAACTTATAAACCCATAATAATAATTTGCAGGAATATAATATTTACTGGAAGGAAGCTGATGTATTTCGTCAAATAAAGTTTTTGCCTCAGCAAATTCTTTCAGGTTAAAGTAAGCATAAGCTTTTTCAAATTTTGCATCTGCAATTTGCTCATTGCTCAGGTTTTCGTAACCTGCATCTGTAAAAGCTGTAACGGCATTGCTAAAATCATTTTTTAAAAAATAATAATGCGCCAGGTGAAAACTCATGGTTTGCTTTCGGGGTTCATTATTTATACCGCTTATATATTGTATGGCATCATCCTTTCCAATATCCTGTAATAATTTTAATTCGCACAATACATAAAAATAATTTACATCATCATTTATGTAAGTATGATCTGTTTTTTTATTATCCGGGTATTTTAGTTTTAGTTCTTTTACCAGCGGGTATGCAAAAGCATACTCTTCTTTTGCTATAAATTCCTTTGCTGTTTTATAATCCTTTTCCTCATCAGTAATATTATTAGTAGGTTGTGCAAAACCAATGCCTGAAAGCATTACGGCTACAAGGGTTATAATAATTTTTCTTTTCATTACCAGGTTATATTGAAGGGTTTTAATAGTAAAATATAATTATTTACTATAAGTGCAAACATTATACCGTTTAAAACAACAATAAATTTCCGATATTGCGCTTATTATTTAAACAAATGAAAACTATTTTTATTCCGCAAAAAAAAAGTTAGCGTTAAAATATATTAACACAAATGTTTTAAGCGTTAGCAGAATAAAAAATTATTATTTTCCAAATCCGATAATCTAAAAAAATGAAAAGTCTTTTATCAACAAAATACTCTGCCGGTGCGTTTAATACGGCAATGCTTTTAATAAGAATTGTAATAGGTTGTTTAATGCTAAAACATGGCTATGATAAGCTAGCACATTTTGAAGCTACAGCACAGCACATGATGAGTTTTTTAGGCATAGGATCTAAAGCTACTACTGCGCTCGTAATTTTCGCCGAGTTTTTCTGTAGTTTTTTAATCATACTTGGCTTGTTTACCCGCTTTGCCTGCATACCGCTTATTATTACCATGTGTGTGGCACTGTTTAAAGTAAAAAATGGTGATTTTTTTGGTGATGGCCAGGAGGCGGCACTTTTTCTTACTGCGTATATTGTAATATTTTTGGTAGGCGCCGGTAAGGTGAGTGTGGATAGTATGATAGGCAAATAGCGGGTACTGAATTAACTTTATTTTCTCCCAAAAAATTTTAATAAAATAATTTGTACAGCAGCGAAACACAGATACGCATACATTATGCGCTTACAGACCAGATGGGTGTGGTCTATTATGGAAACTATGCACAGTTTTATGAAATAGGCAGAACGGAAGCTATACGGCAACTGGGCTTTACTTATAAGGATATAGAAGCAATGGGAATTATAATGCCGGTAATAGAACTACACAACAAATTTCTGCGCCCGGCATTATATGATGATCTTGTAACGATAAAAACAGTTCTAAAAGATTTTCCTGATAGCCATAAAATTGTATTTCATACAACAATATATAATGAGGCAAAAAAATTATTGAACATCGGTACGGTTACGCTTTATTTTATGGAAGCAAAAACAATGAAGCGGGTTAATATGCCTGTGCAATTAGCTGAAATTCTCGCTACCTATTTTTAGCGTTACACCCTGTGATTATCTGCCCGCCAGTGTTTAATGTTCATTTTTATTTCCTTGGGAGATAAGTTTTCTTCTACTGCTTTATGGGCTAGTTCCAGCATTTCATTATTTGGAGCAAAACGTAATGCTATTACCTGCCTTAATGTAATACGGTTGTCCAGCAAACTTCCTGTTATAGCAAAATACCGCAGGTTTTCTTCTGCACGTATTGCCCTGTCCTGCGCTTTTAATGCAAAAGATCTAGCTAAAAATGCTGTAACAAATAAACAAACGCTGCCTAATAATAACAATGAAGGAATAAGCAGCCCAAGCCCGTAATGCCAGTGGCGGTAAAGGTTTACTGCCGACCCCGCAATAAGAATTAAAATAAATGGTGCAAGAATAAAGTGAAATACCGGTAGTAGCCGGATGTGGTTTTCCATTTTTTGCTCTTTCATGTTTTTTGTTTTATGAAAACGAAAATTAAAGTAAAAAAATGTAATTGGTCGTATACATTTTTATTTATAAAAGAATATAGTAAATTTGATTATTAATTTGCAAAGATGGCACAATCTCAGATAAATTTTATTACGGAAGAGTATTACCTGCTGGCAGAAAGAGCTGCTATCAAAAAGCATGAATATTATAAGGGTGAAATATTTGCAATGAGTGATGCTTCACTAGAGCACAATATTATTTCATCTAATTTAATGGGAGAACTTACATCAAAATTAAAAGGTAAAAATTGCAGGCCTTTCAGCTCGGAGTTTAGAACCTATATACCAAAAAATTCTCTTTATACTTATCCTGATATTTTGGTAGTTTGCGGGAAACCTGAAACTACAGACGATAAATTTGATACACTTACAAACCCTGCTGTAATTATAGAAATCCTTTCTGCATCCACAAAAAATTATGATAAAGGAGAAAAGTTTACATTATACAGAGGCATAGAAAGCCTAAAAGAATATATATTGATTGACTCCGAAAAAATAGCTATAGAAAAATTTTTAAAAAATGAAAATGGAAGTTGGCAACTTACAGAATACAAAACTATTACTGAAAGCTTTGTTATTGATACAATCAAAATATCACTTTTGTTAAGTGATGTATACCTGGATATTGAATTTTAAATATTATCCTTTTTTCTGGTAATGTAGTCAAAAATGGTTGGTGATTTTATCATTTTTGTTTTGAAATTTTGCATAATCAATCAAAAGAATAGTAGGCTCTGCTGAGGAGCAACCTATGAGCAATATGGTTGATGCTAAACGATAAAAGGAGTTAGTA
>JANXXM010000170.1 GCA_025350645.1 Ferruginibacter sp. | reverse complement strand
TTCAACTTCTTCTTCAACTATTTCTTCTTCTGCATCATCATATTCAGATCTTATTTTGTTAAATAAATCTTCAACGATAACTAATTGACTTTGAAATTGATCTAAATGAAAATAATTTTTACAAAAAGGAATAAATATACTGTTGCCTGCAGCAATAAATCCCCAAAAGAAAAAAACGGTTACCAATGTTCCTAATGCACCGTAGTTTGTAGGAATTAAACTTTTTGATGCAGGCGGCTGTGTTGCCGTATAAGTTTGTGTGGCCATTTTGAAGTTTGGTTTAGTCGTCCAAAATACTAACAATTATTAATAAAAAAATAATAACCTTCATTTTATCTCAACTTTTTTTTTGCTGTGCTATTTTTTAAATAATAGTGCTTACATTCATTTATAATTTATAAGATTGCTTTATAAGGCTGCTTTTTACTTTTTTTAAAATTTTTCCCGGCTGATATTTTATAGAATATTAATTAATAAAAAGATTAATGAATATGGAGATAATTCATGTAAGTGCAGAGTGTTATCCTATGGCGAAAGTAGGCGGACTTGCAGATGTGGTGGGCTCATTGCCAAAATACCAGCAGCGGCTGGGGAATATAGCAAAAGTGGTAGTGCCTATGTACCGTACCAAATTTTTATATGATAGCCAATGGGATGTAGTACACAAAGGTGCTTTTGCTATGGGCAGAATGAATTTTGATTTTACTATAATAAAAGAAAAGGATAATAAACTGGGCTACGATTTATATTGTGTAGATATAAACGGATTGCTGGATAGAGAAAAAGTATATGGCTACGGTGATGACGCAGAACGGTTTTGCGCTTTTCAGATAGCCGTGCTGGAGTGGATGAGCCGCTGGACGGACCTGCCAGATGTAATACATGTACACGACCACCAGGCAGCACTTATACCCTTTATGATGCAGCGCTGCTTTGCTTACGAGCGGCTAAAATACATACCCACCATACTTACTATACACAATGCACAATACCAAGGCTGGATGGACTGGGGCAAAGCACCATACCTGCCTGCGTGGGATAGCTGGAAGTGGGGCCTGCTGGATTGGAATAATGTACTGAACCCCCTTGCCTGCGGAATAAAATGTGCAGATAAAGTAACTACCGTAAGCCCAGGTTACATGCTGGAGCTTTTTGATAACTCCAACGGGCTGGAAAATCTTTTTAAAACAGAATATGCAAAATGCAGCGGTATTATAAATGGTATAGATTATGAAGTATGGAACCCAAAAACAGATACCTATATTATTGATAATTTTTCTGTAACAGATGCAGAAGAAGGTAAAGCATTAAACAAGAAAAAACTCTGTGATGATTTTGGTTTGGATAAAAAATTACCACTCATTGTATTTATAGGAAGGCTGGTAAATGAAAAAGCTGCCGACATGCTGCCAGGTGCCATTTACAATGCACTTACAGAACATGAACAGCAAGTGAGTTTTTTGGTATTAGGCAATGGAGAACCAGTGGTAGAGCAGGCACTTACTGCTATACAGGGGAGCTTTGCAGGATACTACAATACACAACTTACTTACAATGAAAAACTAAGCCACCAAATGTATGCAGGTGCAGATTTTTTATTAATGCCCAGTAGGGTAGAGCCCTGTGGTCTCAACCAGTTGTATGCATTGCGGTATGGTACTGTGCCAATGGTAAGAAGCACAGGTGGTTTAAAAGATACCGTAATAGATTTTGAAGATAAAAATGGTTACGGAATTTGTTTTAATAATGCCAGTTATGAAGATATTGCCCTTTCAATAAAAAGAGCCATATTGCTTTATCAAAATAAGAAAAAATTTAAGGAGATAAGAAAGCTTATGATGCAACTAAATAATAGTTGGGAAACAAGCGCACAACAATATCTGGATTTATATACTTCACTACAATAAAATAATTTTTTATGAGCATTAAACAGGTAGTATCAGTAATTCTTGGAGGAGGTGCAGGCAGCAGGTTATACCCGCTTACCAGCAGCCGCAGCAAGCCCGCAGTACCCATTGCAGGTAAATACAGGTTGGTAGATATTCCTATTTCTAATTGTATAAACAGTGGCATAAACCGAATGTTTGTACTTACGCAGTACAACTCTGCATCCCTTAACAAACACATAAAAAATACATACCAGTTTAGCGGTTTTAGCAGTGGTTTTGTAGATATACTTGCGGCGGAGCAAACGCCGGACAGCCTCGGCTGGTTTCAGGGCACTGCAGATGCGGTGCGCCAGTCATTAAAGCACATAGAAAAAAATGAATTTAAATATGTACTCATTTTAAGTGGCGACCAGTTATACCAGATGGATTTTGTAGAGATGATAGAGAATCACATAAAGTCTGGTGCAGATATTTCTATAGCCACCATACCGGTTGTAGAAAGAGAAGCCACAGAATTTGGTATTTTAAAATCAGATGAAAATAATATTATCACATCATTTATAGAAAAGCCCAGCGCCGAGCTGCTGCCAGATTGGGAGAGCAACACCGGCGATGACATGAAAGCTGCCGGCAGAAATTATCTCGCCTCCATGGGCATTTATATTTTCAGTAAAAAAATATTATTTGATTTACTGGAGAAGGATAAAAAAGATGCTACAGATTTTGGAAAAGAAATTATACCAGATGCAATTACAAAATTCAAAGTTATCAGCTATCAGTATGGCGGATACTGGACAGATATAGGAAATATCTATTCTTTTTTTGAAGCAAATCTTGCACTCACGCTCGATATTCCGCCTTTTAATTTATTTGATAAAGACCAGATGGTTTTTAGCAGGGCACGCATGTTGCCGCCTTCTAAAATAAGTGGCACTACTATAAAGCAAACCATTATTGCAGAAGGGGCCATCATACATGCTCACTCTATTGACAGAGCCGTAATTGGCATAAGAAGTAGAATAGGAGCGGGTACAGTACTAGAATGCTGCTATATTATGGGTAACGATTTTTATGAAACCATACCAGAGATAGCGCATAATTTTGCGCACAATATTCCTAAAATTGGCATTGGTGATAACTGCCACCTTAAAAATGTGATTGTAGATAAGGACTGTAGAATAGGGAACAATGTAAAAATAAATGGCGGTGCTCATTTGCCGGATAGTGACCATGCATTATACACCGTAAAAGATGGAATAGTAGTTATAAAAAAAGGTGCAACTTTAATGGATGGATTTGAAATATAGTAATCAATAATTGATAATTAAACCTCGTCGGCGGCTCCTTAGCCCCGACGGCGGTTGAGCAGATGATTTAAAAATAAAATTTATTTTATTTGTTTTCAGAATTAATAATACTCTTCTTTTTTATAATTAATAAAAATAATAATGACCAACAACGATATCCTTAAAAAATTACGGGTGGCTTTGCAATTAAGAAATGAGGATATTATAGAGATACTTGCCCTGGTAGATTTTGAAATAACTAAAGGTGCGCTCGGCGATTTTTTCAGAAGCGAAGACCATCCCGGTTATGTAGAAGCAAAAGACCAGGTGCTTAGAAATTTTTTAAACGGATTAATTATTTACAAGAGAGGAAAAAAAGAAGAATAAATAAGAGATTATATAATGCTTACGAAAAAAGGTATTTTAAAATACCTGCTGAGAAAAAGAAAGATATTTGCACTAAATTCTTAATCAAAAAATAAAAAAAATGAACATTACATTAGCACAAGCAGATGCAGTAATAGCTGCAGCAAAAGTAAAAGCAGCAGAAATAAATACAAAAATGAATATTTGTGTAGTAGATACAGGTGCCAACCTCACTGCATTCGCCAGAGTTGATGGCGCATGGTTAGGCTCGGTTGATATCTCACACAAAAAAGCAAAAACGGCGGTATTTTTTAATATGGATACTGCTGCGCTTTCTCCTCTGGTACAGCCAGGGCAGCCGCTTTATAATATAGAACACAGCAATGGCGGGCTCATTAGCTTCCCCGGTGGAGTAATAATAAAAAATGCTACCGGCGAAATTATTGGAGCAATTGGTGTATCGGGTAGCAGTGTAGAAGATGACCATGCAGTAGCCTCAGCAGGAGCAGCGGCTATTAAATAAAATTGCTAAAACAAACTTTTACTAAAGAGATGCATAGTGCATCTCTTTTTATAATATTGTAGTTTCACCGCCATCTGAACTAAAAATTATTTATGAAGCTGCAAGCCTTTTTTATTAAAAATTATTTTAAAATTGTGGTTAGCATCGGTGAAAACACTAATGCAGAAATACATTTTATTAAAGAAACATTTCTATAAATTTCGGGAGTTTTTTTTAATTTCTTGTGGAGTAAATCATGTATAAATTCTCATTTAAAGTTTATAAATTAATCATGTATAGGATTGAGAGATCTGTACCTATTACACTAACTTTTATAAATTAAGATTGTAAGAATCAAATTTTGATATACCTTAAAATTATTTTATCATTTTTTAGTAATGATGCTAAACACTGACTGTCTTTTTTGTTGGCATAATCGCTTTGTATTTGGGTAATAACGTGGTGGGCTGTATCTACCTGCTACCTGTGCATGATAGTTGTGCTGGCGGGCCTTACCGTGCTTTACACT
>JANXXM010000174.1 GCA_025350645.1 Ferruginibacter sp. | reverse complement strand
TAAAAAAAAGTAACCCAGGTTTTCAATACCACTAAAAGAAAAACTACCACCCACAGCAAACCCAAAAATAAGTGCTGTTATAAAAACCAGTAAAGTAGATGCCAGTGCTAAAAGTAAAGCCGTCATTAATTTTACTTCTATAAACTGTTTACGGCTAAGACCATCAATAATATTTTGCCTGCTGGTACGATAGGTAAACTCGTTTGTAGCAAGCATAAGTAGCAGCAGCGCAGGTAATACCAATATACAACCGGTGTAGTAGCTTACAGAAAGCCATACTTTAGGAAACTCAAATGGAGATCCGGAAGATAACATACCGGTTGGATCAGCTTTATCAATTACATTTTTTTTAAAGTAATAAAATATATAGTTAGTGCCAAATATTCCTGTTGCAAAAAAAATAGAGATTACTTTAAATGCGGTATAATTTTTTACTTTGAGCCATTCTATTTTTAATAGTGTTTTCATAATTTAAGCGTTGGTAAGTTCAAGAAATTTAGTTTCCAGGCTGCTATGTTTTATTTGTAAATGCGATAGTACAATGCCGTTATTAAAGCAATGCTGGTTTATAGCTGCAAGATTTGCGGTGCCTGTTGCAAAAGAAAGTTCTATAGTATTGGACACCTCATCAATTTTTTTATAACCATTCATCTGGCTTAGTACCTCCAGCAGTTTTTTTACATCTGCCGATTGTAATTGTACAATATCATCATGCGCAAATATTGTAGCCACGCTGCCAGATGCGATAAGATTTCCTTGTTTTAAAATGGCTACATGCGTACAAACTTTTTCTACCTCATCCAGTAAATGGCTGGCCATAATAATGGTTTTGCCCTTTGCAGAAAGTTCTTTTATAAGCGATCTTATTTCCGCTATACCTACGGGATCAAGCCCGTTTGTAGGTTCATCAAATACGAGTACATCGGGGTTGCCCAGCAATGCTGCACCGATAGCAAGCCGCTGCTTCATACCAAGCGAATACGTACTGAAAGGTGAGTTTTTTCGTTGTAATAAATTTACAATCTGCAGCACGCCATCTATATCATTTTCGCTGCGGCCTTTTATAGCTGCGGATATTTTTAAATTTTGCACCGCACTTAAATAATGATAAAAGTTAGGGGTTTCCAATAATGTACCTATTAGTTTTCTGTGCGCATCCGTAGCATCTTCATCAAATAATTTGTAGGAGCCACTGGTTTGTTTAAGCACATTCATTATAATACCCAGCAAAGTGGTTTTTCCACTGCCGTTCGGGCCAAGAATACCAAAAACACTGCCTTTGGGCACAGAAAAGCTTATGCCTTTTAATGCTTTTATATTGCCATAATTTTTGGTGATGTTTTCTACAGTAAGTATCGCCATTGGTAAATATTTACATCAAAGAAAAGGAATTGTAGCGGTATAATTTTATATGAATGCTATAATAAATTATGAATGATGAATTAGGAGCTATGAATGGTATTATAGTAATTATAAGTTGATTTAAAAAATAGCATTAAAACCACTACGCAAAATGAAGAAAGAATACACGGAGTAATAAAATAAATGAAAGAATGTTATAACTAATTGAAGTAATTATTTTGAACCACAAAGACAGCATGATGCAAGGTTTCACAAAGACCCATATTTGTTTTCCTTTGTGCTACCTTAATTTTCTTCCCTTACATGCCTGTAATGCCACTCACTAGTAAAATCGCCGATTATCGCTTTTGCTTTTTTATTAAAATGCAGTTTTTCTATGTGCAGGTCATCAATATCATTTTGTAAAACTTTGCGGTGAAGAGGATTTAATGTACCACCTTTAGTTTGCGGTGCAGCATTGGGATCGTATTGAAAATGAGGATCGGTAACTGTACCCCTCGGATACATAATGCCTGGTGTACCTTTGCCACGTATATCAAGCTGCGCTGGGTGTATAAGCCCAAGCGTATGCCCAAACTCGTGTGCTGCGGTAGTAGAATTGTTTAATAAATTATCTAGTTGAAAATAGCCAGTGTTGCTGTTTATACCATCAACAAAAGAAATATTTCCGGAAGCATATTCTTCTATTCTAAAATAATTATTTAGTGGATTGTCATTTGTGTTTACTTCCGTTTGCTGTAATTGCGGAGCATGAAAACCAGCTACCGCAAAAATTAATTTATATCGTTTTTCTTTTACAGTTATATATCCATTTGGCATATTCCAATGTGCATTTATATCCTGTGCAATTTGTGCACTCAAAAGCGGATTAGCAGCATCTCCATAAAAATAAAGCTGCGCAAATAGGGTGATGGTTTTTTTTTGTTCGTTTATTTCTGCTACTCCCATTTTGTAAAAATTATTTTTAAAACTACATAATTTTAAATTTATGTTTTAGTTATTGGTGGTGCCGTGCGGCAAGGCCTAGGAAAAATTAAAGGAAAATTGATTATTAAAAAAATCGCATTCCATACTTATAAAAGCATTTAATATTAAATAATGTTTACCAATACTATAATTTTACAAAATCTATTAGGCATATTTATCCTTACATCTATTAAACGTATTATATTTACAATATAAATTATCCCTATAATTTATTTAAAAAAATTCCAAATACGAAAAACTGGTTTTTGCAACATTTTTTAATTAAATCTTTACGCTTTTGTATTTTATTTTTTGCACCCTTTGGTGCACAAAAATCATTTGCTCAAATGGCTGATTTTACGGTAAGTATTCCATCTAAACAAGGCTGCTCCCCGCTAAGCATAAATTTTACAGATGTAAGCACAGGTGGTATTGTAGCTACCCGTACCTGGGATTTGGGCAATACAGTTATTATACCAAATGGCCCGGCAACTGTAGGCGCAAATTATATAACAGCACAAACTTATACTGTAACACTTACGGTAGTTTTTACAAATGGTGTCACAAACAGTAAAACAGATTTTATAATTGTTCATCCAAAACCTGTAGCAGATTTTAAGAGCGCAGATTCTATTGGTTGCGCAGCACATCCTGCAAATTTTATAAGTCTTTCTTCAACAACTACAGGCACCCTTACCAACTATCAATGGGATTTTGGTGCAGGTGGTGTAACTGGCCCAAACCCTACTCCAAATTTTTTATACACAGCGGCAGGGTTATATCAAGTTTCGTTAATTGTGAAAAACAACTGGGGTTGCATAAGCAATGCTGAAACAAAACCACAATACATAAAAGTGTTTTCGCCGCCCACTGCCTATTTTAATGTAAACCCATATTACACTTGCGATAATTCTTTTACCGCAACATTTACAAATGCAACCACCGGTGGCGACCCTGCACGCAATACATACGAGTGGGATTTTGGAGATGGAAGCCCAATAGAAACCACTTTAAATGCAACACATTTATATACCATAACAGGAAATTACACCGCTATTTTAAAAGTAAAATTGGGTACTAATTGTGTGAATACTTATACAAAACAAATTTATGTTGGTAAACCAACAGGTACCATTACAACCTTCCCTACAATAGATGTTTGTGTAAATACACCTACTAATTTTAATGGTATTGCAACTGCAAATAATTATTACAGCAGATGGTATTTTTCTGACGATGGACAAACCCAATATTATAATAATGTAACCCATACTTTTTTAACGCCAGGTACATACGAACTTCTTTTTATAAGCAGGGGTTATGCCGGTTGCGAAGATACGGTGCGAAGAAACATTACTATAAAAAGTGGTCCGATAATAAATTTTACACCTGATAAACCGGATGCAGCATGCATACCACATACCGTTAATTTTACCAATACTTCTGTAGGAACAAACTTAAAATTTGGCTGGAACTATGGTGATGGCACCCCAACAGATACCATTAATGGCAATGGTAATACTTCGCATACTTATACCAATTTTGGTACTTATATAGTAACAGTTTATGCAAAAGATACTAGCACAATAGATGGTTGTTTTGCTTACAAAACATTTAATTATATAAGAATTTACCAACCCAGTGTAATACTAAATGTAATACCGCCGGGTGGTTGCTTACCTTTGCCGGTTATACTTACAGCCGTTATTAATAATCCATCTGGCACGCAAATACTTAGCTATGACTGGAACTTTGGAGACGGTTACCCCATCAGCAATACAATCATCCCAAACAATTTTCATTTGTACAATACTGCAGGAAGTTTTCCTGCAACAGTTACCATAAATATGCAGGGCGGTTGCAGTTATACATCTCTCATAAAAACAGTAACAGTTGTAGCATTGTGCGATGATGATGGCAGTGGTGGTGGCGGCGGTGCAGGTGGTGGTGGTTTTACAATTGGCAAAACCTGTGCAGATAAATACACTATTTTATTTACAGATACTGTTACCAATAATATTCCGCTAAGCTGGGATTTTGGCGATGGTACACCGCTAGTAACTACAGGTATTTTAAATCCTATCAGTCATACATTTACACCACCGCAAAAAATATTTATTGTTACAGTTATAAGACAAGATACCCTCACAAATATTATAACCACTTCTCAAAAAAGAATAAAAATTATTGATGAAAAAGCAGATTTTATCCCTAACCTGTTTGATATATGTAAAGACAAAAACGTGTTGTTTAATACCATTGGGATAGATTCGTCTTTTATAAAAAATTATACATGGGATTTTGGTGATGGCACGCCAAGGCAGGTAATAAATAATGCACTAAATTTTTCCAATTATGGTACTTACTTAAACGGGAATACAAACCATACTTACACAACCAATGGTAATTTTTTTGTAAAATTAATTATTGAAGATAAACTTGGTTGTAAAGATTCGTTGCAATATGCAGTGCCTATAAATGTAGCAGGCCCAATAGCAAAATTTTCAGCATTGCCACTTACAAGTTGTGCTTCTCCACTCTTAACAACATTTACTAATGGCTCTGTACAAAATGGTGCTATACCTATAACCGAGTGGCAGTGGACGTTTGGGGATGGTACACCCACACTAATTACAACAATAGATTCTCTTATACCACACAGTTATACTGGTGGTACTCCCGCAAGTTTTTATACTGTAAAATTGAAAATAAAAGATGCTATTGGTTGCGAAGCTGATACGACAAAAATTAATTACATAAAAATTTACAATCCAAAGGCAGATTTTTTTAGCTACAATACTTTGCAGTGTAATAATTATACTGCATTATTTTATGGGTATATTTCTAGTGCTATTAACCCTACTTACCAATGGGATTTTGGTGATGGAATTATTTCTGCACCTACTACTGCTTTTTATATTTACCACACTTATGCTACTGATAATAATTACAATATAAAATTAATTGTAACAGATGAAAATGGTTGTAAGGATAGTATTACAAAACTATCCTACATAAACATTGTGAAACCTGTGGCAGATTTTAAAATAAACGATACATTGCAATGTGCGCCTGCCTCTATAACTTTTGCAGACAGTTCAAAATATGCCACTTCATATTTATGGGATTTTGGTGATGGCAGCGGGCCATCTTCTTCGCCCAACCCTGCCCCACATATTTATGGCACTCCAGGTTTTTATGATGTAAAACTCACCATTACCGGGCCCAATGGTTGTGCAGATGTAAAAACAAAACGAATAAGAGTTAGAGGGCCTATTGGAAATTTATCTGCGGGGCCAAACCAGGGATGCCGGCCATTTACATTATCATTAAATATTACAGGAGGTAATTTTATAAGCACTTATGCATGGGATTATGCCGATGGAACACCTGTGGTACCAAGCACTACGGCGGCAAGCACAAACCATATTTATAATTATGCAGGAAAATATTTACCCAATATTGTACTCACAAGCCCCGAAGGCTGCCCGTTTACATTAAAAATAATAGACACAGTTTTTGTAGATTCCTTACTTGCAAAATTTACTGCTCCGCAAAACACTTTCTGCCAGATAAGCAATAGTCAGATTGTAAATTTTACAAACCTTACTACCTTACCTTCTTTTTCAAATTTATTAAACAGCACATGGCATTTTGGCGATGGTACTAGCATTTTCAGCATAGCTGCAACGGTATCCCATACTTACACAGGTTATGGAATTTTTTATCCTTATCTGGCTACACAATCTAAATATGGTTGTATAGATACATTTAAACTTGCACAGCCCATAGTTATTAATGCTAAGCCAATACCAAGTATTACTGGTGCAAATGTTTATTGCCTAAAACCAGCATCCTCACTGCAATACAACGGTACATATAACAGCCCAAACCCTATTGTAAAATTTGTTTGGAAAATAGATGCAGACAGTGTAGCCAATACACAAAATTTAAATATTAATTATAGAACACCGGGCACGCATATTTTAAAATACATAATAACTACAGATAAAGGTTGTATTGACTCCATTATTAAAACGATAATAATTGATTCTGTTTTTACACAATTTACAAATACACCCTTAAAATTTTGCGGCCCTACATCTGTACTCTTTACAAACCAAAGTACCAATTTTGCGGCGTTACAAAATTATACTTGGACGTTTGGTGATGCTCTCACTGAAAATAATTTAAATCTCTCTCCAACACATTTATATAATTACACCGGCTCTTACAATGTAAAATTATATATGCAAACAGTGAACGGTTGCTTTGCAGATACTACTATTATTGCTGCTGTAAAAATTGATTCAATACCAAAGGCAATTATAAACACTGCGAGTATATTTTGCCTAAAACCATTGTCAACAATTCAGTTTACAAATACGGTTATTACTTTAAACCCAATAGTAAAATACAGATGGTATATTGATAATGCATTAGTGGGCAATTTAAATAATTTAGATATTGATTACCGTATACCCGGCACCCATACCATTAGTTTGTACATAGAAACAGATAAGGGCTGTAACGATTCTACTTTTAAAACATTTATTGTGGATTCGGTAGTAACAAAATTTACAAATTTTCCTGCACAATTTTGCGGACCAAAACTCGTGACCTTTACAAACTTAACAACACAGTTTGCAACTACGCAAAGTTTTTATTGGAACTTTGGTGATGGCTCTCCGCAGGAAACTACCAATTTAAATCCTACACATTTATACAATTACACCGGCACTTACAATGTAAAATTATATATGCAAACGATAAATGGTTGCTTTGCAGATACTACTATTATTGCGGCAGTAAAAATTGATTCAATACCCACAGCAAAAATTACAGGGAATGCTTTGGAATGTAGCCCTGGCAATTATTTATACAGCAGTGCAACTTCTTTTCCTCAAAATATTATTGCTGCATATCAATGGAAGATAGATGGTAATATAGTTGCCACTACACCTAATTTAAATTATAATTTTAATGCAGGTACACATATCATTAATTTAAAAACAATTACAAATAAAGGTTGCGAAAAAGATACTACTAAAACAATACAAATAGATTCTCTTGTAGCTGCATTTAATATTCCTTTTGATACAAAATGTGGTGTGCCCTCCAACATCTTATTTAACCAAACTTCATTTGCACAATATGGCATTGCCGGATATTTATGGAATTTTGGAAACGCATCCACCATCAATACTAATTTGCCAAACCCAATAATAACTTACAATGCTGCCGGAGTTTATCCCATTAGTTTAAAAATAATATCTGCAACGGGTTGCGATAAAATAAGTACCCAGGTAAGCAATGTTACTATTTACGCCAAACCAATTCTTACTATCAATGGTTTACCTAGCGCATGTGCAAATACTGTATTAAATTTTAGAGGAAATATAAGTGGTACAACAGACCAGGTAATAAATAAAGAATGGAAAGTGAATGGCGTGGTTGCAGGCACAACTGATACGCTAAATTATTTATTTACAACAGCAGGCGTTTACAATATTACCTTCAATGTAAAAACGCAGTATGGTTGTGATGTTACTGAACCAAAAACAGTTACTATTCATCCTTTACCGGTTCCAAATGCTACACCACAAGTGGCAGCAATTTGTTTGGGAAGTTCAATAATGTTAAGCGCACAATCCGGTACAACTTATAGCTGGTCATCACCTGTTATTTTAAGTGGCATATCAGATGCTGCTTCTCCTGCTCCCTCTGTATTGCCAACAACTATTGGCAATATAAAATATTATGTATTGGTAACAAACCAGTTTGGCTGTAAAAAAACAGACAGTGTTTTAATAAAAGTACAACAACACGTAAACCTTACATACAACCCACCTATTACCATTTGTGAAAAAGCAAATACACAATTGGTAGCTAATGGAAATACAAATACTTTTAAATGGAGCCCTAGTGCAGGGTTAAATGATTCAACATTGCGTAACCCAATAGCCACACCTGTACAAACTACAAACTATAGAGTGGTTGGCTACAGCAATAATGTTTGTAAAAATGATACAGGTTTTGTATTGGTAACTATTCAACCTATACCCACTGTAAATGCAGGGCCCGATGTTAATGCAGTTGGTGGCGTTACTGTTCAGTTAAATGCTATAGCATCATCTTCTGTTATCAATTATTTATGGTCACCTTCTGCATCGTTAAGTTGTAATAATTGCCCAAACCCACAATTTATTAATGTTGACAAAACCACCACTTTTAAAGTAAAAGTATTTACCCAATATGGCTGTACAAACGCTGATGAGGTAACTGTATTTGTATTATGTGGCAAAGGGGCTATTTATTTACCCAATGCATTTACACCAAATGGCGATGGCAAAAATGACCGCTTTGCTGTAGTAGGTTTTGGTGTGGGTAAAGTAAAAAGTCTTACTATTTTTAACAGGTATGGTGATATTGTTTTTCAACGAAAAAATTTTATACCAGTACGCAACGATGTAACCAATAGCTGGGATGGAAAAGTGAAAGGGCAAGATGTAAGCGTATCTACAACTTTTGTGTATATAGCGGAAGTAACATGCGATGGAGAAGAAACTTTTATTTTAAAAAATACAGTAATACTTATTAGATAACATTTATTCATTAAATATTTTTATTATTAAAAACCCTAACATTATGCGAAAAATTATCCTCTTGATTATTGCTATTGCTTTTACACAGCAAGCGGTAATGGCTCAAAACCCTTTTATAAATGTAATTGTTTATAAACGAGATACATCTTTTCAATGTATTGCTGTTGATACTACTACTAACAATGTGTACGCAGGTACAATAGGAAAGGGCTTAGTAAAATATGACCAAAAAGTTTGGAGGAACTGGAATGGAGAAAATGTACCAGGAATTGGGATAGCATTTAAAAAAGGCAATTTAAATCAAATTGGGATTTATGGTGGAACTTTATGGGTAGCCTCTTCAGGCTTTCTTTCTAATTTTTCAGGAAATCCTAATGATGGTTACAATTATCATACGCTTGGAAGTATATATAGGTTAAACGCAAAAATAGAAATAAAAAGAAATAAGTATCTAGGGCAGCCAATGTTTGATCAATGTGCTGTTACTTGCAGACAAGGCCCTCCTACAAGAAATTTATTGGGATCATATATAGCATCTGATGGTACACCATGGTGTGTGGCAGAATATCAAGATTCTATGGTTTATGCTACAGAAATTGACGAATATGGTAACCCAAGTCTAGTTCCTATTTACAGATATGTTCCTGGTGCTGTTGGTAGGTTTAATGGTACAAATTATGACTTTATAACTGGAGTTGATCTACCGAAAACTACTTACCCTTTTCTTTTAATTGGCGGTGCAGGCAATAGAGGTAAAACGGAGAGTTATAGTATTGGTAAAAGAAGAAGTTGCAGAAGCATAACACAAGTAGGTAACGAAATGTGGGTTGGTAGTGATGGATATGACCAAGCATTGGGAAATTTAAAAACAGCATGTATTCTTCGATATAATTTAGCAGGGACATATTTAGGTAAAATAGACCAAGTAAATACCCCTGCTGTAAATTTTGGGCTTACAAATACCAGTAAGGGCCCATGGGCAATGGTAGAAGATACTATTGGTAGGGTTTGGATAACGATGGATCAAACCCGTGGTATAGCTGTAAAAGATACAAATGGTATTTGGGTAAATATTGGAATACCATCTATTATGCCTACTGGCACTGTTTTTAGAGCTAATAGTATCGCTACAAATAAAATCAACAAAGAGGTATATTTTGGAACAAATAATGGCTTACTTGTTTATAAAGGTGAAGGCAGTTTTACAGACAATACATCTTACAGAGTTTACAATACTTCCAATGGACTATCTAGCAATTTTATAAATGGAATTACTATAGCAAAAGACCAAACGATATGGCTTGCAACTGTGGCAGGTATAAATAAGATAACCGTTGGAGATTTGAATATCTATACTCTTAAATCTTCTTCATTAACCAACCCACCACCACCTACCGACAATGATAATTTTAGGCGACTGATAGCAACTTATGACTCAAGAAAAACGCAAACAGAAATTGATAAAGACACACTTTTTATTGCTGCAGATGGTAGTAAAGCTACTATTCTTAAATGGGTAGGTAGTAATCCAAAAAATGTTAAGTTTCGCATAAAAAACCAAGTAGATGGAGATGAGTTTGGATCGTTTCAGGTTAGATATCTAATTCCGACTTTAAATGATAGCATCACAGTACAATACACACACCCAACATTTATTGATGAATATTACACTATATCTGGTGCTACAGGAGGAGATAGAAACTTACGGCTTCAAGTTGTAGATACTGTTGCTAGCCAAGAAATTATTTTATTAGAGTTTCCTGTAAAAATAGTTTTACCACCTGTATTAATGATTCATGGTTTATGGTCAGATGGTAAAACTTGGGATGATCTTAAAAATAATCTTCTAACAAACGGTCTTTATAAATACAAACCTTATGAAATCCTTACCCCGTCATATGAGTCTGATAGAGAGTTTAATTACAATCGAACTTTTATCCCTTCGTATGTAGATGATTTAATTGAGAATTGTAGTAAAAATAGAATGAGTGTAGGTAAAGTAGATGTTGTAGGGCATAGTATGGGTGGAATATTATCAAGACTATATCTACAATCAGGTGCGCCTGCTCCTGCTTATCAAAAAAATATACATAAATTAATTACTATTAATACTCCTCACTCTGGCTCTCCTTTAGCCAATATTGTAGAAAATAAAGATGATTTTTTAAAGTGGATCTTAAAAGTTTCAGGAAAAGATCCATACAAAGGGGCTTTAAATAATTTAAAAATTGGTAACTCACCAATTGACAGTATTTTGAATGGAACAGCTGTTTTAAATAAAAATATAGTGCCATCACATGTAATAAATACAGCAGACCAAGTGCCTGCTTGGGCAGAGTTTGCAGATGGACAGATAAATAATTTTATCAAATCTCCTATAACATTAAAACCAGAATTTTATACAAATATCGTCGGAGGTGCAAGCAACGCTCCTAATCCTTGGGTTATTGGCGCAAAATTATTTTTGTTTTCAGTAAAATATTATTTAACGAGTAATACGAGTTGCCAATGGAATACCCCACCAAATGCATGTTTACAAAATATATTTGGTGGTACTAGCGATTTAATTGTATCTACGCCAAGCCAAATAGGAGGTATTCAAAGTGCAAAAACTTTTTTTAATGGTCTTAATCATTTGAATGTACTTAAATCGCCCCTTGTACATGTAAAAGTACTTGAGGTATTAAGAGCAAAAGATAATTCACCTTTACTTACAACTGATGGATTTATGCCTGCAAAATATATTTGGAATCCAATTTTGGGCTCACAGCCTGCCCGAGCTAGTGAAACAGATTCAATAAAAATTATAAGCCCTGCCTATGGTGCTACTTTTAACAGAGGAGATTCTGTTACAATAACTGTACGAGCAACAAGTAGTATAAATAGGGTGTTATTTGGTATGGCATATGAAGATAATATTGATGGATTTGGTATAGAAACACCTGATTCTACTTTTAAATTTAAAATACCAAACGATGCCACTTCAAGAATTAATTACAAAGTTTTTGGATTTAGTACTGGAGCAAATGTGTTTAATGATAGTTCCTATATCAATATAGGGGTGAATCCATCTTTGATTTTAGACAGCATAAAAATCACACACCCCAGAATAAATGATTTAAAAGTAACATTAAATGATAGTACAGCTATTTCTATAATGGGTTATTACAATGATGGTGTAAGGAGAAACATTACTTACCAAACAGGTCTTACCTATAGTACACTTTTTGGTTCAGTAAGTACATCTGCGCAAGGATATGTAAAAGGATTAATACTGGGGTTTGATGAATTAAAAGCAACTTATTTAGGTAAAACCGATTCCACTTATATAGAAGTAATTGCTAAACCGATATTTGATACAGTAAGTGTAGGGGTTTTGCCCGTTCGTTTTTTACAGGTAACTGCAAAGTATAACGGCGAAAATATTAATGTAAACTGGGCTACCGCTTCTGAATTAAACAACCATCATTTTGAAATAGAATATAGTAAAAATGGTACAGATTTTATTAAAGCAGGCACTGTAAATGCTACCAATAATAGCAATGGAGATAAGTATGATTTTATTCATAAAGATTTTGTTACTGGAAAAAACTATTACAGAATAAAACAAGTGGATATTAATGGTATTTTTTCTTACTCAAATATTGTAGTTTCTATCATTTCCGAAAAAAATAATGTTAGACTATATCCCAATCCTGTAACAGAAACATTAGTGGTAGATATTTCTAAGGCATCCAATAATTTTAAAAAAGGTATAATTATTATCACCAATAGTATCGGGCAAACCATACAACAGCAAATAATTAATATTAATGGCAACAAAACATTTATAAATACTGCAGAGCTTGCAGTAGGTATTTATAATATACAAATTGTTGCAGAAAATAAAGAACAGCTTTGGGCAGATAGATTTATAAAAAATAAATAGTTTTTCGATAAAAAATATTAAAGCAAGTGTATAATAATTTCAGTTATTATCCACTTGCTTTTTTGTTTTATATTCATAAAAATACAATTACAGATTGCTTATTTTATATTAGTCCAGTTTACCTACCATTTCCCCAGGTATTACCCAGGCATCAAATTCTTCGGGTGTAACATAACCTAATTTTATTGCCATCTCTTTTAAAGTAGTACCTTCTTTGTGTGCGGTTTGTGCTATTTCTGCAGCTTTGTAATAACCAATTTTTGTATTAAGTGCTGTTACCAGCATCAGCGAATTATCTACATGTTTTTTTATATTTTCTTCAATAGGTGCAATGCCCACTGCACATTTATCATTAAAAGAAACGCAGCCATCGCCTATCAATCTTGCACTGTGTAAAAAATTAAAAATCATTACAGGTTTAAAAACATTTAGTTCAAAATGCCCCATGCTGCCGCCAATACCAATAGTAACATCATTGCCCATTACCTGTGCCGCTATCATAGTAAGAGCTTCGCATTGTGTAGGATTTACTTTGCCGGGCATTATAGAAGAGCCAGGTTCATTATCTGGTATAAATAATTCTCCAATGCCACTACGTGGACCGCTGCTAAGCATGCGCACATCGTTGGCTATTTTCATTAAACTTACCGCCACTGTTTTTAATGCAGCATGTGTTTCTACTATAGCATCATGAGCTGCCAGAGCTTCAAATTTATTTTCGGCAGTTACAAACGGCAGCCCAGTAAGTGCAGCAATATTTTTGGCAACATTTTCTGCATAACCCGGTGGCGTATTTATGCCAGTGCCTACTGCAGTGCCACCAAGCGCCAGCTCGCTTAAATGTGCCAGTGTATTTTTTATTGCTTTTAAACCATGGTTTAATTGAGATACATACCCACTAAATTCCTGCCCTACTGTAAGCGGCGTGGCATCCATAAAATGGGTACGGCCTATTTTTACCACATGCATATATTCTTTACTTTTTGCTGCAAGTGTATCCCGTAGTTTTTCAATGCCGGGTATAGTGGTTTCAATTAAAATTTTATAGGCAGCAATGTGCATTGCTGTAGGAAAAGTATCGTTGCTGCTCTGGCTTTTATTTACATCATCATTAGGGTGAAGCATTTTTTCTTTATCGGATAATAAGCCACCGTTTATTACATGCCCACGGTATGCCACCACTTCATTTACATTCATATTACTTTGAGTACCGCTGCCAGTTTGCCACACCACCAGTGGAAAATATTCGTCCAGTTTTCCTTCTAGTATTTCGTCGCAGGCTCTGCCAATAAGCTCAGTTTTTTCCTGGCTCAGTATGCCTGCATCTTTGTTGGTAATGGACGCAGCTTTTTTAAGATAGGCAAATGCTTTTATGATTTCTTTTGGCATCTTGTTAATATCTTGTGCTATCTTAAAATTATCAATACTGCGTTGCGTTTGTGCGCCAAAGTATGCATCAACAGGCACTTTTACTTCGCCCATTGTATCCTTTTCTATTCTGTATTCCATGGTGAAAAAATTAATTTTTTAAAGATGCACAAATATAACAACGATTGCAACAGCGTAACGAAATTACAAACCAGTATTTAGTTTTAGTTAATGATTTAGTAATTGAAACAGGGAAAATTTATTTACCAGTTTTCTTAATTATGTTGCATGTAAAATAAACAGATGATTAGAATTTTATCCGTCATTATTTTCATAGCCTTGTTACTTACTTCTTGCAGTTCTTCAAAAAAATCTGCAAAAAGCGTTTCACCAGATAAATCTGTTATTCCTAAAAATACAGCAATAAGATCCGCTACTAAAAGAGCCAAAACATTTACTGCCTTATTAAAAATTGATAGAAAAGAATTTGTAACTTATGCAAAAACATTTTTAGGTACAACTTACAAATACGGCTCTGCAATACCTGCTAATGGATTAGATTGTTCAGGTTTTATTACGGTTGTATTTAACCACTTTAATGTAAAAGCTCCCCGCACATCGGTAAGTTTTACAGATGAAGGAACAGCAATAGATATTGAATATGCCAAGCCTGGAGATATTATTTTATTTACCGGCTCAGATAATTCCACCGGCATTGTTGGCCATATGGGAATAATTATTTCTATTGGCGATGCCCCACAATTTATTCACTCCGCTTCTGGTAAAAGTATTGGCGTTATTATAAATACTTTTTCGGGTTATTATAAAACACATTTTGTAAAAGTGATAAGAATACTGGAATAAATTTTATCTCTGCGTAATAGATTTTATAAATTAGTTTTCTCTTTTCTTTTTTTAATTATTGAATTTCTTTTA
>JANXXM010000168.1 GCA_025350645.1 Ferruginibacter sp. | reverse complement strand
AAAAAAAGTGAAAGGCCAATGGCTGATTATGATTAGTCATAACTCCTCAAGGAGATAGAAATTAAAATTATGGAACATCAACATCATTTTCTAAAATACACCTGTCCAATGCACCCTCATATAATGTTAGATGCACCGGGTAAGTGTCCGTTGTGCGGTATGACTTTAGAATCTGTTGCTAATACAACTTCTGATGATACGCATGGAAAGCACAGCAACCACATTGGCATGATTGCAGATTTTAGAAAACGGTTTTATGTTGTATTGGTGTTGACTGTTCCCACTATGCTGTTATCTCAAATGATACAGCATTGGTTGAAAATCCGTATCAGTTTTCCTGGTTCTGAATATGTGTTGCTTGCGTTATCATCTGTTATTTTCTTTTATGGCGGCTGGCCTTTTTTAAAAGGGTTGGTAAACGAAGCCAAAGCAAAGAATCCCGGTATGATGTTTTTAATTGGCTTCGCTATTACGGTTGCATACATCTACAGTGTGGCAATTGTTTTTGGTTTGCATGGTATGGATTTCTTTTGGGAACTGGCAACACTAATCTTAATAATGCTTTTAGGACATTGGATAGAAATGAAATCTGTTGCAGGTGCTTCAAGAGAATTGGAATTGTTGGTACAACTAATGCCAGCAGAAGCCCACAAAATAACCGGACAGGTGATGGCTGAGGTAAAAACAGATACACTGAACACCGGTGATTTGATTTTAATTAAGCCTGGCGAAAAAGTTGCAGCGGATGGGATTATTACCGATGGTGAAACTTATCTGAATGAAAGTATGCTAACCGGCGAAAGCAAACCGGTGCAGAAAGTAAAAGGCGATAAAGTCATTGCAGGCTCAATTAATGGCAACGGAGCCATTAAAGTAACAGTATCACACGGTGCAAAAGATTCTTATTTATCACAGGTAATTAAACTGGTACAGGATGCACAAAATGCCAAATCAAATACACAGCTATTAGCAGATAAAGCTGCAAAATGGCTGACTATTATTGCCTTGCTTGCTGGTATCACTACATTTTTATATTGGTATCTCACAGGGCAATCGTTGGCTTTTGCAATGGAGCGTATGGTTACGGTAATCGTTATTTGTTGTCCTCATGCCTTGGGTTTGGCAGTTCCGTTGGTGGTTGCAAAATCAACAGCATTATCAGCCAAAAATGGTTTGTTGATTAAGAATAGAACAGCATTTGAAAATGCAAGAAAAATAACCACCATTGTTTTTGACAAAACAGGCACATTAACCGTAGGCAAATTTCAAGTATCAAAAATTGTATCGCTGCAAAAAGAGTTTTCCGAAAATGAAATTATCCGTTTGGCATCTGCATTAGAACAAAAATCAGAACATCCCATTGCAACAGGCATCCTACAAAAAATAAAAGACTTGTCTATCACAATTCCTGAAACAGAAAATTTCAATGCCATCACAGGCAAGGGCGTTGAAGCAACAGTGGAGGGCAAAAAAATATTGGTGGTCAGTCCGGGATATTTAAAAGAAAATAATTTGGCAATTCCCGAAGGCTTTACTGCCAACGATACAGAAACGGTTGTGTTTGTAATCGTCAATAATGCTTTAGCAGGTTATATTGCTTTGTCAGATGAGATACGCCCAGAATCAGCAGAAGCAATCAAGACCTTGAAAGAAAACAATATCAAATCCATTTTGTTAACAGGTGACAACAGTAAAGTAGCAAAAAGTGTAAGTGATACTTTGAGCATGGATAGTTTTATTGCCGAAGTATTGCCACATCAAAAATTGGAGAAGATAAAAGAACTACAAAACAAAGGTGAGTTTGTGGCCATGACAGGCGATGGCGTTAATGATGCACCGGCTCTGGCAATTGCCGATGTAGGTATTGCAGTTGGTAGCGGCAGCGACATTGCCGCTGAAACCGCAGGTATTGTTTTGGTAAACAGTAATCCTAAAGACATTGTAAGTCTCATATTATTTGGCAAAGCTACTTACCGAAAAATGATACAGAATTTAATTTGGGCAACAGGTTATAATGTTATCGCATTGCCTTTGGCAGCAGGTGTTTTATATAAGCAGGGTATTTTATTAAGCCCGGCTGCAGGTGCAGTTTTAATGACAGTGAGTACCGTTGTGGTTGCTATTAATGCAGGTTTTTTAAAAGTAAAAAAATAAAAAAATCGGGTAACAGCGAAACTGAAGAACCGGTCAACAGCGGTACTGAAGAAATAAAGATAATTATTATGAAAATTCAAAAATTGGGTTTAAAAATGGCTTCTTTCTTAGCCATATTTTTAATGGTCATTTCGTTTAACGCAAATGCACAAACCAAAAAACACGCATCCACGATGAACCATGCTACAATGATGAAAGATTGTTGTATGATGAAAGATGGCAAAATGATGGTAATGAAAGACGGTAAAATGATGCCCATGGACAAAGACATGGTTATGAAAAATGGCACTACCTGCATGACCAATGGTGAATGCAAAATGAAAGATGGTAAAAAAATGATGATGAAAGAAGGAGAGTGTATGGACATGAGTGGAAAAATGTGTACCGACAAAATGAAAAGTATGTCGGCAGCTATGTATAATTGTCCCATGCATCCGGGAGTTACAAGCGCTAAGCCAGGCAAATGTCCTAAATGTGGCATGGCTTTAGAAAAAAAATCAAAGTAGTAAAAGCAGGCCAATAAAATTTAAGTTGGTCTTGTGTACTTTAAGTGATATTTTGAAAGGAATTATCATCAATTGTTTAAAATTTATAGCGTTGGTGATAATTTCTTTTAAAAACTATTAAATAAATCTTGTTTAATTCCAGTGTTTTTTAAAACAGAAAATGAAATATAAAGTGATGAAGAAAATAACATTTATAATGTGCATGCTGGCTGCCTGTTCTTTTGCAAAGAGTCAAGATATGAAAGGGATGGATATGAGCAAACAACAACAGCAGCCAGTAACATATACTTGCCCCATGCACCCAGAAATTCACAGCACCAAGCCAGGCAACTGCCCAAAGTGCGGAATGAAACTGATAAAAGAAAAACCGAAAGCAGTTATAAAACAGCCCGAAGTAAAAAAGCAAGATGCAGTAGAAATAAAAAAAGACACTACAAAACCAAAGGCAATGGATATTCAAGAAGTAGTATCATATACTTGCCCAATGCACCCAGAAATCCACTCTGCAAAACAAGGCAACTGCCTAAAGTGCGGAATGAAGTTAGTAAAAGAAAAACCCAAAACTGTAAAGCAACCGACAGGAAAAAAAAATGATGAAATGCAAATGCCCATGAAAGACACATCTCAAAAGATGAATAACATGGGCAATATGGATATGCCAAAAGAAAAGCCCAATACAATAAAAACAATCGTAAACAATACAGCACCAAAAACAGTCCGTTACGATTTATACATTACTGATACCACAGTAAATTTTTCAGGCAAAACAAAAAGAGCCATTGCAGTAAACGGGCAAATCCCCATGCCAACACTCACTTTCACTGAAGGCGATACGGCAGAAATTTATGTTCACAACGAACTCAACGAAGAAACATCTTTGCATTGGCACGGATTATTTTTGCCCAATCAATACGATGGTGTTCCTAACCTTACACAAATGCCCATCAAAGCACACACAACTCATTTGTACAAGTTCCCCATCATACAACACGGCACACATTGGTATCATAGCCACACAGGTTTGCAGGAGCAAATTGGTATGTACGGAATGTTTATAATGAATAAGAGAGAAGAGTTAGACATACCAACGCTGCCAGTTGTTTTAAGTGAGTGGGCAGATATTAAGCCCGAAGAAATACACCGCAGTTTGCACAATGCCACAGATTGGTTTGCTATACAAAAAGGAACAACACAAAGCTATGCCGAAGCCATAAAAGGCGGACACTTAAAAACAAAACTCACCAACGAATGGAAGCGGATGAATGCAATGGATGTAAGCGATGTCTATTACGATAAGTTTTTAGTGAATGGTAAAAACCAAAACGAACAACCACAATTTAAAGCAGGAGATAAAGTAAGGTTGCGTATTGCAAACGGTGGGGCATCCTCATATTTTTGGCTCACATATTCAGGTGGAAAAATCACCGTTGTAGCAACTGATGGCAACGATGTAGAACCTGTTGAAGTGGACAGGTTAATTATTGCCGTTTCCGAAACCTATGATGTTATTGTAACCATTCCCGAAAATATGAGTTACGAATTTTTAGTAACACCCGAAGACCGTACAAAATCTGCATCGCTTTGGTTGGGCAGCGGTATGAAAATGCCAGCCACCAAATTACCTAAGCTAAAATATTTTGCAGGTATGAAGATGATGAACCAAATGATTGACATGAAGGGAAACTTAAACCCTGCATCAATGGGTGATATGCAAATGGGCAATCAGATTATGGATATGAACACCGTAATGTATCCCGAAGTAACAGGCGAAGAAGTGAAAAAGAAAGGAAAAGATACAAGTTCTATGCAAATGTCAAACAACAACAGTATGCAGGGCATGAACATGGAAGCTGAAACACCCGATCTTGTAACCTTAAATTACACCATGCTTAAAGCAATAGAAAAAACAACTTTACCAAAAGCACCAATAAAAGAATTGAAATTTAATTTAACAGGAAATATGAACCGTTATGTTTGGACATTAGATAACAAAACAGTTTCCGAAAGCGACAAAATTTTAATTAAGAAAGGCGAAAATGTAAGGATTGTTTTGTACAACAATTCAATGATGAGGCATCCTATGCACCTGCACGGACATGATTTTAGATTGCTAAACGGACAAGTCGATTATGCACCAATGAAAAACATAATAGACATTATGCCAATGGAAAGAGATACCATTGAGTTTGCTGCAAATGTTTATGGAGATTGGTTTTTTCATTGCCATGTTTTATACCACATGATGAGCGGTATGGGCAGAGTTTTTAGTTACGAAAATCAGCCAGCCAATCCCGAAATACCAAACCCTAAATTGGCACAAAGAAAATTATTTGCAGATGATAGAATGCTTCATTTTATGGCAAAGGTTGGCATAGAAAGTAACGGCAGCGATGGTATGGCAATGCTTGCAGGTACAAGATGGAAAGCAAGTACCATGTGGCATTTAGGTTATCATGATATGCACGGCTACGAAAGCGAAACAATGGTTGGCAGATACATTGGCAGAATGCAATGGCTTTATCCGTACATAGGTTACGACCGTCATTATAAAATAGATGGAGGACCGAAAAACATTTTTGGCAGCGATGAAAAAAATTGGTTTGGGCAAGCAAGTAATAAAAATAATCGTTCAACAATTGTAGCAGGTGTTGCTTATACCTTACCAATGCTTTTTGTTGCAGACGCAAGAGTTGACGGCGATGGAAGATTTCGTTTTCAATTAGGCAGAGATGATATACCCGTTACAAAAAGATTACGTTTTAGTTTAATGGCAAATACTGATAAAGAATATATCGCAGGGTTTAGGTATATTGTAGGAAAATATTTTTCCTTATCAACCCATTATGATAGCGATATGGGTTTAGGTGCAGGCATAACCATCACATATTAATTCAAATATTTTAATCATCATAAAAACAAAAAAAATGAAAAAAACAATAATGGCATTAGCTATAATATTAGCAGCCACAACAGTAACATTTGCACAAATGAAAATGGATACTGCACAAAAGCAAATGAAAATGAAGCAAGGTGCAAAAAAATACACTTGTACTATGCACCCCGAAGTAGTAAAAACAAAGCCCGGTAAATGCACTAAGTGTGGGATGGATTTAGTACCAATGAAAACAAAAATGAAAGGTAAAAAAATGGAGAAGCCAATGGGAGAAATGAAAATGTAAATTTTATTTCTTTTGGGAATATAAATAATGCTTTATGCTGCAAATCATAAAGCATTATTTATTTGAAATATGATATTGCTTTTTTAAAAATCAATTTTATACTGTTTTAAATTTTTAGAAAAATAATTTTTAGAAAATACAGAATATTTGAAAGTATCAATTTATTGGCAATTGCTGCATTTGATTATTTAATTAAGAAAATCCAAAATGCACCTGTAGTAATGGTAGTAAATAAACAGCATGCCAGTTACCTGCATATACGTTTGTTCTACAGAAATTTACAATATCAACAAAAATAAATATTGGTTAAACTAAAAATACCACTTGAAAAAAAGAACATTAGGAAACAGCGGTTTACAAGTATCTGCACTGGGACTGGGTTGTATGGGTTTGAGTTTTGCTTATGGCCCTGCAATGGAAAAGCAGGAGGCTATTAAATTATTACAAGGCGCTTATGATGCAGGCATCACTTTTTTTGATACTGCAGAATGTTACGGGCCATTTACCAATGAACAATTATTGGGAGAAGCACTGGCACCCTTCCGCAATGAAATTGTAATCGCTACCAAATTTGGTTTTAAAAACGGGGATACTAAAACAGGATTGGATAGCAGCCCGGCAAACATACGGGCTGTGGCAGAGGCTTCTTTAAAAAGATTAAGAACAGATTGTATAGATTTATTTTATCAGCATCGTGTAGATCCTACAGTGCCAATGGAAGATGTTGCAGGCACCGTAAAAGATCTTATAAAAGAGGGCAAGGTAAAATACTTTGGTTTATCAGAAGCAGGGGTGGATAGCATTCGCACAGCACATTCGGTACAGCCTGTAACTGCATTGCAAAGCGAATATTCATTGTGGTGGCGGGATCCGGAGAATAACGTTTTACCTGCGCTCGAAGAACTGGGTATTGGCTTTGTGCCTTTCAGTCCATTGGGCAGGGGATTTTTAACCGGTGCTATAAACGAAACCACACAATTTGTCAGTACCGATTTTAGAAACACACTTCCTCGTTTTTCTAAAGAAAACAGAAAGGCAAACTTATCATTTACGGAACTGCTAAAAACAATGGCAATAGAAAAGAATGTAACCCCTGCACAAATAGCTCTTGCGTGGTTGCTTGCCCAAAAGCCATGGATTGTACCCATACCTGGCACAACAAAAATAAATCGCCTGCACGAAAATATTGGTGCGGTCTCTATTGAATTAACCAAAGAAGATTTAACCAGTATACAAACTGCTGCCGCTGCTATTGAAGTATACGGAGAAAGATACCCACAGCATTTACAAAATATCGTAAACAAATAAAATAGTCAATGGAAGGCAGACAATGTACAAATGATTACGGACAATGGACAACAGACGATGGAAAATGTATTATAGATGATAGGCAAATATTTGAAAGGCGTAAAAATTTATAATTCATTAATCATAATTCATCAATTTTTTAAATCCTTTTTTTAAGTAAATTATTTATCATCCCGTTAAATATAAAATAATGAAAAGGCAGTACACTATACCAGTATAACCTCCCCCACAGGCCTTTTGGGCGAAACGTGGCCGTTTGCCGCAGGTGTAAAACATTTTTTATTTTTAAAATTTTAAATTCCAGCCAGGCTTCGCCAGGTAGTTTCATTTCTGCATATAGCAGCAATCTTTTATTTTGTTTATCTGCTACAAGTACCCGCCAAAAATCGAGTGCATCGCCGGCATTAATCGTTTGGCTGTTTGTACGCCCACGGCGCAGCCCCACCCCCCCCACCATCTTATCTGCAAAGCCTCGTATACGCCAAAGTGCGGTAGCATAATACCATCCTGTTTTGCCACCAATACTCCATATATTATTTATTACATCATCTGCATTTTTATTAATGGCTTTTAATTTTAGATCTTTAAAGCAGCCAAAAGTAGGCACATTAACATACTGCATCATTTGCTGCGGTGTGTTGCTGCTGCTAAAAGCGTCTTTCCAACTACTGTCTACCAGGTTTTGTTCTATTTTTTCAAAAGCAAGCTGCACGGCACTTTGGTAGGGTAGGAGTTTTATATCCAGTTCTTCTGCCAAATTATTTGGTCTGCATATCACATCTACTTTCATACTGTTTACCAAGTTTATGGCTAACGGGTATGAGGTAGAAGTTACAAAATATAACCAGTAGGAGGAGAGCCTGGGCGTCATAATAGGTATTACTAATATCAATCTTTTTAGCCCACGCACCTGTGCAAATTTGAGCAGCATTTCTTTATATGACAATACTTCCGGACCACCAATATCAAATGTTTTGCCAATGGTATTTTCTTTTAAAATTATTCCGGTTAAAAAATTAATTACATTTCTTACTGCAATGGGCTGGCATTTTGTACCAAGCCATTTCGGTGTTATCATTACCGGCAGTTTCTCTACAAGGTCTCTTATAATTTCAAAAGATGCACTGCCAGATCCTACAATAATACCTGCTCTTAAAACTGTTACCGGTATTAAGCCTGCGGCTAAAATTTCTTCTACATGCAATCGGCTTTCCAGGTGTTTAGATAATTTATCTGCATTACTGATGCCACTTAAATAGATAATTTGTTTGGTGCTGGTGTTACCGATAAGTTGCACAAAATGTTTTGCGCAGGTTGCTTCTGCCTCGTCAAATTTTTCTGTACCGCTGCTCATGGAGTGTATGAGATAGTAGGCTACATCTATGTTTGCAGGTAATATTGCATTATTTGCAGGAGTTAAAAAATCAATTTCTATAATGGTTATTCGCTCATGCGTATGTTCTGCTTCAAAACGAATTTTATTTCTCACGCAGCAAAAAAGATGGTTACCCTGCTCCAGTAAAACCGGTATGAGCCGCTGTCCTATATAACCATTAGCTCCTGTTATAAGAATATTCATAGGCTTGTTTTATTGCACTATAAATATAAAACTTTAGTATCTTTTTTACGATAATATTTTGTAAATAAAAAAGCGGCTGCCTCTTTATGAAACAGCCGCTACCATTTTTATAAAACTTACTCATGCACAGCAAGTACTGGTATTTTACTTTGATAAATCATTTTTTTAGTATGCTGTGTTTTAAACAACCGCTCGTAAAAACTATGGTGCTTAGGGCCGATGATGATCATATCAATATTTTTATCTGCAGCAAATAAATTTACCGATTCATGAAAATCGAATAAGCGCATAAAATAAAACTCTGGTTTAAAATCTGCTAGCAGCGTTTCCATTTTATCCCTTTCTGTTTTAAAACTTTGTGTAATAGAAATATAATGGCTGTCATCTACATTTAATACATGCAGTGCAGGTTTAAAATCTGCCAGTACTCGTTTTACTGCAAGCAAAACAGGGGTTTCTTCCACATATTTCATTTCTGATGTAATGAGAACATTTTCTATACTTTTAAAATGCGCATCTGATGGAACAATGAGTACCGGGCATACATTTTTTTCTGCCATTTTTAATGTGTTGGAGCCGGAAAAATATTGTGTGAGCGGAGATTTTCCGGTAAGGCCCATTACGATCATGTACGCATTGCGCACATGCGAGTATGCAGTAAGGCTATCAATAAAATTATCTCCGGATTCTGCCAGGGTTTCAATAAGGGCAATGGTTGCAGATAATTCTATTTTTAAATTATTCAGATAACTATTGCTTACGGCAATATCTTCCCCTTTGGAATAATAATGATACAGTACCAGTGTTACTGCTGCATCATCTTTATACATATTAGCTGCATAATGGGCAGCATTAAAAGAGGTTTCGGAAAAGTCCAGTGGAACGATAACTATTTTCATAGAGTGAATTTAGTAAATTAATGTGAAGAATAAAATCAAGGTAAATGTTTCAAAGTATAAATTTTTAAAAAACGATAAACGATATTTGTACAATGGAAGAAGAACTGCTGCAAAACTGGCAAAAAAAATCTACAGATCACCAAAAAGTGTACAAGCAATTTTTGCAAAGGGCAGATAAAAATAAAGTGCTGCGGCAATTGCCAGATCTCCATGAGGAAGCTTTTTCAAAAATAGACTGCCTCAACTGTGCTACATGTTGCAAAAATTATTCTCCCCGGTTTAAAGGGCCGGATATAAAGCGTATATCCAAACACCTGGGTATGAAAGAAGGTAGCTTTATAGATAAATATTTATTTCTTGATAATGAAGGGGATTATGTATTGCGTTCAAAACCCTGCCCTTTTTTGGGGGCAGATAATTTTTGCGATATTTATGAGGAGCGCCCATCTGATTGCAGGCGCTTTCCGTATACAGATGAAGATGTGTTGCTGAAACGTCCTTTAATAACCATAAAAAATGCTACTTTTTGCCCTGCTGTTTACTTTGTGCTGGAAAAACTGGTAGAGAAAAAATAATGATAAACGAATCCGTGTTTTATCATATTTATTATTTTACATTTTCATGCAATTCATCCCAGGCCGCTTCGAGTGGCCTGTTTATGCCATCGCCTTTCCACTCCGGCGAGCCGGGTATGCTAGTGTTTTTTAAAAAATCTTCTCTACTCAATCCTTTATCTATGCTCTCTTTGGTAAATTGTAAAACATTAACCAGGTAATTTCTAAATAGTAAAATATCAGCTTTGTTAATAACAACATCAGAACCTTCGGCTGCATGCCCGCACACATAAACCGTGTCTGGTTTAAAAAATGATGTGGCATTATCCAGGGTTTTTATCCATTCACCAATGTTTGCACCGGCCGATCTGTCTACAAAAGGATGACGGCGATTAAAAACCAAATCGCCGGTATGTACAATATTTGCTTTTTCAAAATGTACAAAACTATCTCCATCTGTATGGCCTCTGCCAAAATAATGAAGGGATAATTTTTCTTTACTGTATTTACTGCTCCATTTAGTGTCATAAACCATATCAGGATAAAGTTGAGCAGCTTCTTTTTTATTTTTTATAGCAGCAGCTTCCTGGTTTTTTTTCGAATTTTTGTGCGCAAGTATATGGCTGGCGATACCTTTAAATGCTATGTTTCCTGCGGTATGGTCGCCATGGTGGTGCGTATTTATAAGCAGGTCAAAAGGCTGGCTTGTTTTCTTTTTTATTTCGGCTATACAATGCTGCGCTGTATCCGGAAACTGAGCATCTACCACTATAATGCCTTTTTTGCCCAGCATAAATAAAATGGTGCCCCCCCTTTCTGTAAATATGCCCATATTTTGTGTGAGCATTTCAATTTCAAAAGCAGGGTCTGCAAGAAAAGCAGCAAGTGTTTTCCTGCTTAAAAAAGCTAATGAACCAAGCGTAAGTGCGGTTGATTTTATGAATGACCTGCGTTGCATATTTTTAAATTTTACAAAAGTTAGTAAATAATGTCTGCATTTCCATAAACACAAAAACCTGCGTGTATAATAAAAGGCACAATAAATATGTGCCTTTTATGAAAGAAATTATTGGTCAAAAAATTAATAATTTTAATTGAACCTTCTTCTCATCGAAACCATGCTGCGATGATTTTTTCTCACTTTCCACAAATCAACTGAACCAAATACCGGGTTTTCTGCAGTGCTTGTTAGCGCATGAGCAGCAAGCGTTTCTTTTGTTTCTTTAAGTAATTCTTTCATCTCGTCTTTGTTTATGGGAGTTACGATACCCGTTGTTGTCATTTTCATATTTCTAGGTTTTATTCTCTATTTAACTATCCTTAAAAGCTGCTGTGGGTGCGGCTCACAGGCTATGGATTATACGCACACAAAGCATTATTAAAAAGATTTATTTACAATGCGGGCGCAAAGGTAAGAGTAAATTTTTTCTTAGGCAAATGATTTGATATTTAATTGGCTGTTTTAATATAAGCGGCAATAAAATTTTAGGAGCGGCCTCCCATCATTTTGGTATATTTATAGCTGTTAAATATTATTAACAGAAAAAAAATTGCATTTTTAATATCTGTACAGTTTTTCAAAGGTTTTTTTGCAAAGCATGAATAGAAATTTAATAAAAATATTATTATTAATAATAGTTGTATGCTGCAATGCTGCAACCTATGCGCAGGAAAAGGCGAAGGAGGATAGTTTTTTTCTCTTAAGAAAAAAAGGGCTTTTAAGAAAATTGGGAAAAAGTATTTACAGGGAAACTGTACCGGAAAATCCAATAAAAGTGGTGGACCCTTTTTTGGCATTTAAAGGAATGGTAATAAGAAGTATTACCATTGCACCCACAGGTTTTAATAAAGCTAAAACAGATACGGCAAAAGGATTTAAAAAAATAGCTGCAGACGTAGCTGATGCATTTCATAAAAATACTTTACCTGCAGTAATAAGAAAAAATCTTTTTTTTAAAGAAGGAGACAGGCTGCTGCCCTTACTGTTATCTGATAATGAAAAATTTTTAAGAGACCTTCCATATATTGGCGATGCGCTAATAGTTGTGCAGCCCATACCAGGATACCTCAACTCTGTGGATATTGTAATTGTAACCAGAGATGTGTTTTCCATTGGCGGCAGTATTGATGTTAGTAGTGTGAAAAGAGCAAAAATTATTTTAAGAGAAGAAAATGCTGCTGGTACAGGAAATAAAGTAGAACTAACAGGATTGTATGATAAAGAAAGAGACCCAAACTATGGCTTTGGCGCAGCGGTTATTAAAAGAAATATCAGGAAAAGTTTTATAAACTGGGGTGCAGGTTTTAATACTTTTAATCCTGCATTTAACAGCGGCAGAAAAGAAGAAACAAGTTTTTATACCTCTTTTGACAAGCCGCTTGTAAGCCGCTATACACAATGGACGGGGGCTGCATCTGTCGCATTTTACCGAACAGATAATGCCTATATTAATGATTCTTTATACCGTCAGGATTTTCGATACCAATTTCTTAATGCAGATTTTTGGGGAGGGTATAATATTGGTGCCACTAGCAGAAAAGAAGATGATGGTGGAAACAGACTTCGGCATTTTGTAGCTATACGCAGCTTCTATAATATTTTTTATAAAGTGCCGGATAAATTTAGTAATGTATATAATTACAGCTATGCAGATATAAATGGTTTTCTGGCTTCGTACAGTTTATACCGGCAAAATTTTTACCGTACTAATTTTATTTATGGCTTTGGCAGAAACGAAGATATTCCTGAGGGAGTAAACGCAACACTGGTGAGCGGTTATACCAATAAAGAAAATTTAAAACGGGGGTATTACGGATTAGAATTTGATGCCACCCACTATTCTGAAAAGGGCTTTTTTACAGGCTACAGCTTGCGGGCAGGCAGTTTTATTAATAAGAAAAAGTTTGAAGATGCAGACATTTTAATTGCCATAAACCGGTTTACAAAATTATATACACTGGGAAAAAACTGGCGCAATAGAAATTTTATGTCGGTAAATTTTACTAAACAATTTAATACGGTTTTAAGCGCACCACTTTTTTTGGAAAGTACTTACGGGCTGCCGTATTTTAGCAACAGCACAGGTGCAGCAAATGTGCGTACAACCATAAAAGTAGAAACCGTATTTTACAATCTTAAAAAAGTTTTAGGATTTCGGTTTGCACCCTTCCTGTTTACAGATGTTACTTTTTTAAAACCAATAAACGAACCTGTGGATAAAACAAATGGCTACACTGCTATTGGTGGCGGCATACGTACAAGAAATGAAAACCTCACATTTGGTACGGTAGAGCTGCGGGGTTACTTTTTTCCACGGGTAAATGATGGTATGAAAAACTGGAAAATAGAAATAGGTACAAATTTAAAATTTAGATACAATAGCAGTTTTATTAGAAGACCGGAATTTATTTCTCCCAATTAAATAAATATGTACAGCCCACAGGAAGCAGCAGCAGTAAGGCAAAAATTCTGGACAAGTTTTGGAAAATATATTTCTCCAGTACCAGATGCACATCAGCAAAAAATAAACTGGATCAATTATAAAACCGGGTTAAAAGGTATTTATTTTAAAATGGATGCAGATAATAATCAGGCTTATGTAGCAGTAGAAATTTTACTGCAAAACGAAAGCCAGCAGCAACAATATTTCGATGTTTTTGTAAGCCTCAAAAAACAGTTTGAAAAAGCAGCGGGCAAACACTGGAGCTGGAATAAAAGTTGTAGTAATGCCAATGGAAAAACAGTTTCCAGAATATGGACAGAATTAAACGAGGTAAATATTTTCAGAGAAAATGACTGGCCCGCTATTATTTCTTTTTTAAAAACAAATGTGCTTGCTTTAGATTTTTTCTGGAAAGAACATAGTCTTTTATTTGAAATGGCAGCATAAATAGATTTTTATAACGTTAAATAATAACCCTGTAGTAGAATTAGAATCCCTTAATAATAAGTATCTACAGAAAAAATTGAAGAAAAATAATGCAATTTTTTTTTGATTTATGAACGTTATTAAAACCTCTGAGTAAAGTAAAAGATATAGCTTTGCAAAAAATAAAAAAATAACAAATATGAAAAAAATAATAACAGCTGCCTGTATTGTGATAATAACCGCAATGGCTTGTAACACTGGTGCAGTAAAAGTGGAGAATAGTACAGTAACACCAAAAAAAGATACCACTAATGCAATAAGTAAAGAAATTAAAATAGAAAATGTAGATTATACAGGCGATGGTATAACGATGAAAGGAATGATAGCTTATGACGAAACACCCAATATAAAAAAGCCTGTAGTGCTTATTGTGCCTGAGTGGTGGGGCATAAGTGATTATACACGTGGCCGTGCAAAACAACTTGCTGCACTTGGCTACCTTGCATTTGCGATAGATGTTTATGGCGAAGGCAAAAATGTAGAAACTCCCGATGAGGCAGGAAAACTTGCGGGACCTTTTTATAGTAATATGAAAATGGGAAAAGCAAGGTTTGAAGCTGCTTTGGCAAAAATAAAAACATATCCCAATGCTGATACTTCAAAAATAGCAGCAATAGGTTATTGTTTTGGTGGTGCTATGGTGCTTAACATGGCAAGACTGGGAGAGCCGTTGAAAGCAGTGGTAAGTTTTCATGGTAACCTTATTGGCGCACCTGCTGATAAAAATCTATTAAAATCTGCCGTGTTGGTTTGCCATGGTGAAGCAGATCAATTTGTGAAGCCGGAAGAAGTGGCTGCGTTTAAAAAACAAATGGATTCTATTAGTGCCCCGTATACTTTTAAAAGTTACCCCGGAGCCACACATGCTTTTACCAACCCCGGTGCAGATGAGAAAGCGGCAAAATATAAAATGCCCATCGCATACAATGCAGCAGCAGACACCGCTTCATTTAACGAAATGAAAAGTTTTTTTGACAAAACGCTAAAATAAATAGTCAAATAATTTACTCGTAAAAATGCCCGTTTTTCAAAACGGGCATTTTTATTATTTTAATTTTATCTGGGATTAATTAGCCAAAAAATGAACTATGCTTTATGCAATGTTTTTATAAATAAATATCCTATATAAAATTTAAAAAGAAGCGTATAATAGTTTTAATTTTCTTATTTTTTTACCCTTTGATGCAGCATATTTTCCACATCAGTTAGCATAATATTTTTTGCTTTTAGTAAAATTAAAAAATGATATATTAAGTCTGCAGCTTCGTTTTTAAAAAGATGATCATCATTGTCTTTTGCTTCAATGATGAGTTCCACTGCTTCTTCTCCCACTTTTTGCGCTACCTTATTAATACCTTTTCTATACAAATTATTCGTGTACGAATGCTGGTCATTTTCATCTATTCTTTTGCTGATGGTATTTTCCAGTTCATATAAAAAACCCTTTGAAGTTTCTTCACCAAAACAAGAGGTTGCACCTGTGTGGCAGGTTGGTCCATTGGGCAGCGCTTTTATCAAAATCGTATCATTATCACAATCCACCGTAATATTTTTTACTGTTAAAAAATTACCCGATGTTTCTCCTTTTGTCCATAACCTGTTTTTTCTGCGGCTAAAAAATGTTACTTTATCATCTGCAAGGGTTTTTGCAAATGCTTCTTCATTCATATAACCGAGCATGAGCACCTGCAATGTAAAATGATGCTGAATAATTACTGGCACGAGGCCATTTGTTTTATCAAAATAAATGTTCATCTTACGGGGATATTTTCTGTTTTTAAATAATTTTTTAGATCGCTTATATTTATTTCATCAAAATGAAAAACGCTGGCTGCTAGTGCTGCACTAGCTTTGGTGAAAAAGAAAATGTCTTTAAAATGAGCCATGGTGCCTGCACCACCACTTGCAATAACGGGAATGTTTACAGCGATACTTACCGCATTGGTGATATCCAAAGTAAACCCATTTTTTGTACCATCATTATTCATAGAGGTTAGCAAAATTTCTCCGGCACCAAGCGCTTCTGTTTTTTTGGCCCATTCCGTAGTTCTTAGTTTGGTTGCCATTCTTCCGCCATGCACAATAACCATCCATTCGTTTTCAATAAATTTTGTATCAATAGCTACAACTACAGCCTGGCTGCCAAATTCGTTTGCAATGGCCGTTATCAATGAAGGATTTTTTACCGCACTACTGTTTATACTTACTTTATCTGCGCCGGCTTTTATGATAGCAGCTACGTCTTCAATACTATTTATACCGCCGCCTACAGTAAAGGGAATATTAATTTCCTTTGCAATTTTCTCTACCAACGCAAGCAGCGTTTTTCTGTTTTCTATAGTGGCAGTAATATCTAAAAAAACCAATTCGTCTGCACCATCCTGCACATATTTTTTTGCAAGACTTATAGGATCGCCTGCATCAATAATATTTATAAAATTAATGCCTTTTACGGTGCGTCCGTCTTTTATATCCAGGCAAGGTATTATTCTTTTTTTTAGCATAATATATTTTTTTAACCAAAAAAATGAAATGGTTTAAATAAAGAAACTAATATATGCTTCTTACAAAATTTCTTAATTGTTTCTTTCTTTTATAGTTTTTATAACATTCTTGAAATTTCTTTCATTGTTATTTTTCCTTCATAAATAGCTTTTCCAATAATAGCTCCTTCGCATCCCAATGCTTTCAATGCTGCTACATCTGCTGCGCAGGATACGCCGCCGCTGGCTATCAATTTTACGTTAGTATTTTGTATGATTTCGCTGTAAAGCTCGTTAGATGTGCCTTGCAGCATACCATCTTTTGCAATATCCGTACAAATTACAAACTCAATTCCTTTCTTTTCATAAGCTGTTATAAACTCCAGTACATCAGTTTCTGAATGCTGTAACCATCCCTGCGTTGCAATTTTTCTTTCGTTACAATCTGCTCCTAAAATAATTTTGTCAGCACCGTATCTATATATCCAATCACAAAACAGAGCAGGATTTTGTACTGCAATACTGCCACCTGTTATTTGTGCAGCACCATTTTCAAAAGCTATGGCAAGGTCTTCGTTTGTTTTTATGCCGCCCCCAAAATCTACTTTTAACCCGGTATGGGTTGTTATACTACGCAATATTTTATGGTTTACAATATGCTTGTTTTTGGCTCCATCCAGGTCTACCAGGTGAAGAAACTGAATGCCATTTGCTTCAAATGCTTTTGCAACTTCCAGTGGGTTTTCATTATATATTTTTTGGGTGCTATAATCTCCCTTTATTAAGCGCACACATTTGCCATCTATAATATCTATCGCCGGTATGATTCTCATAATGATAAAAAGTTTTTTAAAATTTGTTCACCTACAGCGGCAGACTTTTCAGGGTGAAATTGCGTAGCATAAAAATTATTTTTTTTCATGGCTGCCGCAAAAGGAAGTATATAATTGCAGGTTGCAATGGTATCATTATTTATGTTACAATAAAAACTGTGCACAAAGTAAACGTTATCGTTAGCTTGTACACCTTCAAATAAACTTCCCTTTGTTTCGGTAAAACTATTCCACCCTGTGTGCGGTACAATTTCGGTAGATGGAAAAAGTTTTACGTTGCTGTCAAACACCCCTAAGCAAGTGGTATTGCCTTCTTCGGAGTATTTGCATAATAGTTGCTGCCCTAGGCAAATACCCAATACCGGCTGCTGTAATGAGGTTATCAGCGTATCTAGTTTATGATCTTTTAAATATTTCATAGCAGATGCTGCATTGCCTACACCAGGAAAAATTACTTTAGCTGCTGTACGTATAGTTTGCTCGTCATCACTTATTACGCAGTTATATCCCAGCCTTTCCACTGCATTTTGTACAGAAGTAATATTGCCTGCGTTATATTTTATTATCACAATCATAAACTTCCTTTTGTACTGGGTATAGAATAATTATTTGTTTTGCTCACTGCCATTTTTATTGCCTTTGCAAATGCTTTAAATATGGCTTCGATCTTATGGTGTTCGTTATCGCCTTCGGCTTTTATATTGAGGTTACATTTTGCATTGTCTGCAAACGATTTAAAAAAATGATAGAACATTTCCGCAGGCATTTCTCCTATTTTTTCCCTGGTAAAAATTGCATCCCACACCAGCCATGGCCTGCCACCAAAGTCAATGGCAACCTGTGCCAGGCAATCATCCATGGGTAATAAAAATCCATAACGCTCTATTGCTTTTTTATTACCGAGTGCTTTTAAAAATGCTTCACCCAGTGTAATAGCTACATCTTCTATAGTGTGATGTTCGTCTATATGCAAATCCCCCGCTACCGTTACATACAAATCTATATTGCCATGTTTGGCAATCTGCTCCAGCATGTGGTCAAAAAAACCGAGGCCTGTATTTAAAATACTTTTACCCTTTCCATCAATATTTATGGTTACTTCAATATTTGTTTCATTTGTTTTACGGATAATTGTTGCCTGCCGTGGTTGTGCTTTTAATGCAGCATAAATTTCATTCCATCCTGTTACTTTTATAACATCATTTTCTACTTCTTCTATTCCTATATAAATTGCCTTGCACCCCATATTTTTTGCCAGTTTCACATCGGTAATTCTATCACCTATAACAAAAGAATTATTCAGATCATAATTACCATGCAAATACTTTGTAAGCATTGCTGTACCTGGTTTTCGGGTGGGTGCGTTATCCTGAGGAAACGATTTATCAATTAATATTTCTGTAAATACAATTCCTTCATTTTTAAACGCCAGCATTATCTTTTCCTGTGCAGGCCAAAAGGTTTTTTCAGGAAAAGATGCAGTGCCCAACCCATCCTGGTTGGTTACCATTACCAGCTCATATTCCAGTTCTTTTACAATGGCAGCTAAGTATTGAAATACACCGGGAAGAAATTCCAGTTTTTCCAGGCTATCCAGTTGCTTATCTATGGGGGGCTCTATTACTAATGTTCCATCCCTGTCTATAAATAATATTTTCTTCATGATCAATTTTTAAGTTCTTGTGATTTTAACTCATTAAACATTTCCGTAAAAAATGAAATATTTTTTTTACTTAAAATAAAAATCTATTTGATGCTTTATATCAATGTGTCTATTTTTTTTAGGTATTCAAGTAATTGCTCATTTTCATTTTTGCTGCCTACAGTAATTCTTATACAGTTTTTTACAACTGTATTTCTGTTTCTTGTTATCAGTTTTTTTTCAACAAGGCTATTATAGATATTATTTGCATCACTTACTTCCACCAATAAAAAATTTGCATCGGACGGATATATTTTTTTTACACAACTTATTTTAAGCAATTCTTTTTCCAATAATTTTCTTTCTTCTAAAATTATGTGTATGTTTCGGGCTGTGGTGTCGTTGTCGTGTAAAGCTTTTAATGCAGCACTTTGGTTAAGTTCACTCACATTATAAGGCGGCTTTATTTTGTTTAAAAAACCAATAATATTTTTATTACTAAAAGCCATGCCAACTCGTGCTGCTGCCAATCCCCAGGCTTTGCTCAGCGTTTGCAAAACGATGAGGTTGGGATATTGAACTAATTTTTTTATATACGAATTTACAGAACTAAAATCTGTGTATGCTTCATCTACAATTACAATTCCTTTAAAATTTTGTAAAATCCAGTCTACGTTTTCTATATTATTTCCTGTAGGATTATTGGGAGAGCATATAAAAATTAATTTTAAATTTTCATCGTCTATATAAATCTTCAGCTCATTTATATTTATCTGAAAATTATCTGTGAGCGGGAGTTTTAGTAATTCAATATCGTTTATAGCAGCACTTACTTCGTACATGCCATAAGTGGGCGTAAATGTAAGTGCTTTATCTTTCCCTGATATACAAAATAGACGGTAAATAAGATCTATTACTTCATCACTTCCATTACCGACAAAAATATTTTCTGGCACTATTTTTTTTATCTCCCCCAATTTTTCTTTAAGTAATTTTTGATGTGGATCCGGGTAACGGTTTAGATCACCAAAAGGATTTTCATTGGCATCTAAAAATATTCCCTCAGTACCTGTAAATTCATCTCTGGCACTGGAGTAAGGTTGTAAATTTAATAAGCAGGGTCTTATCAGCTTTTGTAAATCAAACATATTTTGTAAATTAAATTTATTAATTATTTAGCCGCACAGTAACAGCGTTTTTATGCGCATATAAGTGTTCTGCTTCTGCCATCAACGCTATTGCTGGTCCTATATTATTTATACCTTCTTTGGTAATTTCCTGAAAGGTAATTTTCTTCACAAAGCTATCGAGCGATACGCCGCTATAGTTGCGAGCATAGCCATTGGTAGGCAGTGTATGGTTGGTGCCGCTTGCATAGTCTCCTGCACTTTCGCAACTGTATTTTCCTAAAAAAACAGAACCTGCATTGGTTATTTTTTTTACTAAAGCCAATGGTTTTTCTGTAGCAATAATTAAATGCTCTGGTGCATAAAAATTACTAAGTGTTATACAATCTGTAATATTGTTTAACACAATGGCGGTACTATTTTTTAATGCCTGTAATGCTATATTTTTTCTTGGTAAAACAGCTACCTGTTTTTTTATTTCTGTTAATATTTTATCTGTAATTTTTTCGTTATCACTTAGCAATATTACCTGGCTGTCTGCTCCATGTTCTGCCTGTGCCAAAAGGTCTGCAGCTACAAATGATGCATTTGCTTTTTTATCTGCAATTATTAATACTTCGCTGGGGCCTGCCGGCATGTCTATGGCTACATTGTATTGTAAAGCCATTTGTTTTGCTGCCGTTACATATTGGTTGCCTGGGCCAAATATTTTAAATACCTGCGGTATACTCTCTGTGCCAAAACATAATCCTGCTATGGCTTGTATGCCACCAACGCTATATATTCCTTTTATGCCCACAAGGTTTGCAGCATATAAAATAGCGGGGTTTATCTCACCATTTTTATCAGGCGGGGTACATAAAATTATTTCTTTGCAGCCTGCCAGTACTGCTGGTATACCCAGCATGAGCACGGTAGAAAATAATGGAGCGGTACCCCCGGGAATATACAATCCTACTTTTTCAATAGCCCTGTTTTCCCGCCAGCAAAAAACACCTTTTGTAGTTTCTGTTTTTTGTACTTTTTCTTTTTGCGTTGTATGAAATATAGTAATGTTTTTCTTTGCCAGTTGTATGGCTGCTTTTAATGCTGGCGATAATTTATCTGCAGCACCTGCAATAGTTTTTTCATCTACGATAAACGAATTTATAACTGCATTATCAAATTGCTTTGTGTATTTTTTTAAAGCTTTATCAGCATCTTTTTTTACTGCTGCAAAAATAGTTTTTACGGTAGCTTCCAAATTGTTTCTTTTGGCAACGGGCCTTTTCAATAAATTTATTATTTGCGTTGTGCCGGGGTTTACAATTTTTTTCATTTGGGTATTTCTTTTTTTATCATTTAAAAAATAACAACGTTTTCTGTTGCGTTTTATCAATTAGTTATTTACAAAATCATTTTTTCAATAGGTACTACTAATATGCCTTGGGCGCCTAATATTTTTAACTGCTCTATTATATCCCAAAACTGGTCTTCTTCAATTACAGAATGTATACTGCTCCAGCCAGCATTATTCAATGGCAATACGGTAGGGCTTTTCATGCCGGGTAGTATGGCAGATATCTTTGCAACAGCATCATTGGGTGCGTTTAATAAAATATATTTATTTTTAGAAGCATTTTTTACAGCTTTCATTCTAAACAATAATTTGTCTAAGATGATTTGTTTATCAGTAGCAAGGTTGGGGCAGCTAATCAAAACCGCTTCGCTTCTGGTTACCACTTCTGCCTCTTTTAATCCATTAAGTAAAAGAGTACTTCCTGTACTCACAATATCAAATATGGCATTGGCCAAACCTATACCAGGCGCTATTTCTACACTGCCTCCAATTTCTTCTATTTCTGCAGTGATGTTGTTTTGTTTAAAAAATTTATCAAGTATTTTAGGATAACTTGTGGCTACTTTTTTATTATTAAAATAATTGAGGTTAGTATACACTTCATCTTTGGGTATAGCAAGGGATAGTTTGCAATTAGCAAACCCCAATTTTTGTACAGTTATCACTTGTTTATCTTTTTCCCACACTTCGTTTTCGCCAAGTATACCAATATCTGCAACACCCTGCTCTACATACTGAGGTATATCATCATCTCTTAAATATAAAATCTCTATAGGAAAATTTTCAGCTTCAGTCATTAGTTTTCTATCGCCATTGGGCAACTTTATTCCGCACTCTTTTAGCAGTTCGAGAGATTTTTCACTTAGCCTTCCGCTTTTTTGTATAGCAATTTTTAATTTACTCATTATAATCTTTTATTGTGTGGCAAGCATTGGGAGTGTTGTGCAAAACAAAAAACCCGGCTGTTTGCTCAGACGGGTTTTTTGAAATATTATAGATCATAACATCATTTCATACCTGCCGAAGCATTATTGTGATAATAGTGATGATGTAATTGAATATTGTCCATTATTTTATTTGTAATGCAAAATAATATTATAATGTTTATACTGCCAAATTAAAAATGTAAAAAATCTTTTTTAAAACAATTTGCAGTATAAACTTTTG
>JANXXM010000141.1 GCA_025350645.1 Ferruginibacter sp. | reverse complement strand
CCTCGTTGCTTTCATTTGCAAATTTTCACATTTGCCTATTGATTTAATGCGCTGCCCACTCAATACTATTCAAATCAATACCCTCTTTATACATTTCCCACAGTGGGCTCATTTCTCTTAACTTAATTACTGTTTCACTTATTGCCTTTACAGTATAATCTATTTCTTCGTCTGTAGTAAACCTGCTTAAGCCAAAGCGCAGCGAACTGTGTGCCAGATCATCTCCTAAGCCTAAAGCTTTTAAAACATACGATGGCTCTAATGATGCAGACGTACAGGCAGAACCTGAACTTAATGCAATATTTTTATTAAAACCCATCAGTAAGCCTTCTCCTTCAACATGCTTAAAAGAAATATTAGTTACATGTGGCAACCGGTGTTCTGTACTTCCATTTATATAAGCTTCTTCCAAAAGCATAAGAGCGGTTTCTAGTTTATCTCTCATTTTAGTTATGCGCTTTGTATCTGCTTCCATATCCTGCATACACAATTCGCAGGCTTTTCCGAGACCAACAATACCTGGCACGTTCAGGGTTCCGCTTCTCATTCCACGCTCATGGCCACCGCCATCCATTTGTGCAGTAACTTTTACCCTTGGGTTTTTGCGGCGAACATATAATGCACCAACGCCTTTTGGCCCGTACATTTTATGTGCAGTAAACGCCATTAAATCTATACCGTCTTTATTTACATCTACCGGTATTTTACCAACGGCCTGTGTACCATCTGTAAATACCAGAACACCATGTTTGCGTGCAATTGCACTTATTTCTTTAATGGGCATTATAGTACCAATTTCGTTATTGGCATACATTATTGCAATTAAAATAGTGGTAGGTTTTATGGCGGCTTGCAGTTCTTTTAAATCTATAAGTCCGTCAGGCTGTACTTTTAAATATGTAACCTCGCCACCAGATTTTTCAATATGTTTACAGGTGTCTAATACTGCTTTATGTTCTGTTGTGGCAGTTATTATATGATTACCCTTTTGAGCATACATTTCGTAAATGCCTTTTATACCAAGGTTATCGCCTTCGGTAGCACCACTGGTAAAAATAATTTCTTTAGGGTCTGCACCTATTAGTTTTGCTACCTGTTCGCGGGCATAATCCACAGCTTCTTCTGCCCTCCAGCCAAAAGGATGATTGCGGCTTGCAGCGTTTCCAAAATCTTCGAGAAAATAAGGTGTCATTGCCTGCAGCACCCTCGGGTCCATTGGAGTGGTAGAATTGTTATCTAAGTATATTGGTAATTTAAGCATTGTTATTTTTTGTTTGTTTATTATTAGTACAAAATTACTACAAAACGTTCTATTTTAGTGTTTCGAAATAAAGAATAAACTTAACCTGATGCTAAAACCAGAACATATAGGAATTGCTGTAAAAGATCTTGCAATTTCTATTCCCCTGTTTGAAAAACTGCTAAATAGTCAATGTTATAAGACAGAAAAGGTAGAAAGCGAGGGCGTAAACACTGCTTTTTTTAAAACCGGCGATACCAAAATAGAATTATTGGCAAGTACAGATGCAACTGGGGTAATTGCCCGTTTTATAGAAAAAAAAGGAGAAGGATTTCATCATATTGCATTTGAGGTGAATGATATTTATGCAGAAATGGAACGCTTAAAAAATGAAGGTTTTATACTACTGAATGAAATACCAAGACCAGGAGCTGATAATAAATTAATTTGTTTTCTGCATCCTAAAAATACAAATGGAGTGCTTATAGAATTGTGTCAACAAAAATTATAATTGCAAATTGCCTTGTACATGAAATTACTTTTATCTCTTTTATTTACTGCTATAATCATAAAATCTTCTGCCCAAAAAGATACAGCTATAGTTAGTTTGGAAAAAACACTGTTAACTACTAAAAATGTATCCGATAAATTAGACATCATTTTTAAAATAGCAGCTAAATATAATCTTGAAAACCCATTAGCCGCAGAGGATATTTTAAAAAAAGGGATTTTTATAGCTGAAGAAACCCGAGACAGAGAAATGATGATTAAAGCCAGGAGACTAGCAGGCAGTTTTTACACCCAGTTAATTGGTTTAAAAGAGTATTACACAAAGGCTATTACTTATACAAATGAAGCATTGGCATTGTGTAAAAAAGAAAAGGGACTTGAAACTGAAAAAATTGCATGTAATATGCAAATGGCTAAACTATGCCGAAATACCAGCGATAATGCTGCAGCAAAAAAATACAATGAAATTGCCCTATCCATAGCAGAAGAAACCAATAATGATTCTTTAATGGTGATTTGCAAAATTAGTTATGGCTTTACCCAGTTATTTACCGGAGATAAATTAGAATCCTTTAAAACATTTATTGCGGCCCAAACTATTGCAGAAAAATCAAAACACATAAATAAAAAAGCTTTAGAAGTAAGTGTATACAATAGTTTGGCAGAGTTTTATAAAAGAATTGAAGACTATGATAAAGCAATAGATTATCAATACAAATCATTAAACTATTATAAAAAAAATAATAGTATAGATGAAGTATTTAGTATGATGTATTACATAGGAAGCAACTACATAGCCGCAAAAAAATATGATGCGGCTAAAAAAATTTATGAAGATGAAATAATGCTGGCAGATAGTTTAAAAAGACCCGACAATAAAATAAATGGGCAAATAGGAATTTTAAATACTTTAATTAGTGGCCCTGAAAAAGATAAGGCAATAGCTTATTTAAAAACGCATCCTGAAGTGAAGGCTAATTTTGAGAAAAGTAATCTGGGTTACCAAATGGATTTTGGTACAGCACAGGCATTCACCATTTTAAAGGCATACGACTCTGCCAAATATTATTTTCAAAAAACAATACCCATTTATGAAAATCAAGGCAGCACCAATATATTGCCAAGCATTTACTTGGTATACTCAAAATTTTTATACGAATCTGGCAATGCCGCAAAAGCCATAGTTTATTTAAAAAAATCGGTAGCTATTAACGATAGCTTAAAAAATACCAGTGATAATAAAGATTTTTATGAGGCGCTGGATAGTTCATATCAAAAAGTAGGCGATTACAAAAATGCTTTTTTTTATGCAGGATTATTTCAAAAAGCAAAGCTGGAGGCTGATGAAAAAGGCAAAGCCAAAGATATTCTTTCTATTGAAATAGATACAGAAAACAAACGAAAGGAAAGAGCTGAAAAAGAAGAAGTAGAAGCAACCAGAATAAAACACAACTGGCAGTATATGGGTATAGTATTTTCAATAGTAACCTTATTTATTTTATTGGCATTAATAGGTATTTTTAATATGCCTGTAAAATGGATAAGGGCTTTAGGGTTTATTTCTTTTATCTTTTTATTTGAGTTTATTATTCTTATTGCAGATACATGGATACATGATATAACTCATGGAGAGCCATGGAAGGTAATCCTCATTAAAGTAGGTCTTATTGCTATACTTCTGCCACTGCATCATTTTTTAGAAGAAAAAGTAATTCATTACATCATTCATCACAAAGAAAAAAAAGCAAATAAAAAATTAAATACAGATACTATAATTTTTGCAGAAAGCTGATTTATATTATGACAACAAAAACGCTATTCAACCAAAATAAATTAAAGGATTTGTTTTTTGCACTTGTATTCCTATTATTGGTTGGGGGTGCTTTTCTTTCTTACCAGCGGGTAGAAGATCTTATAAAAGCGGGTAACCTTGTAACACATACCAATGTGGTAAAACTAAGGCTGGAAAGCCTTATAGCTACAATAAAGGATGGAGAAAGTTCTCAAAGAGGCTATTTGCTTACACATGATACCAGTTACCTGGAAAAATATAAATATATTCTCCCTAAAGCTCATCTTATTTTTAATGAAATAGATACGCTCGTAAAAGATAATCCTGTGCAGCAAAAAAACAGTAAAGCTGCAAAACTTTTATTTAATGAACGTTTTAAAATATTGGATGATATAAAGACAAAATTTGACGAGACAGGTTTATTTAATAAAGAGGATCTTAAAAATGGAAAAATAAAAATGGATGCAGTAAGAGCAGCTTTACTTACCATGCAAAATGAAGAAGATATGCTGCTTGCTAAAAGGGTAAAAGATAAAAAGAAATACGAATTTATTTCTCCGCTATTTATCTTGCTGTTTACCCTCATTGTACTGGTAATTATTATATACGCTTTTGACAGAACAAGAAATGACAGGCAACAGTTGAAGACCATAAATAATTCGCTGGAATTGAAAAATGAAGAATTGATAAGGGCAGAAAATTTTGCACAGCTTTTG
>JANXXM010000128.1 GCA_025350645.1 Ferruginibacter sp. | reverse complement strand
AAAAAGAAACTAAATAGGGTGCCCGAGTTGTTGTTTAATGCAGTGGCAAAGCGAATAGACAAACACTTGTTCCGCTTTAATTACAGACTGTCTTTTACAAGGGCTTACAAAGAAAAACTGCTTAGGAAGCAATTAAAAAATATAAGTGCAGCTATTTTTATTGCAGTAGATCCTATGCCGTTGTATGCGGTGCAGGAGGTTAAAGGTGCGGCGCATTTTTTATCCCTGGAAATTATTCCCCGGGATAGATACTGGAAAAAAATTGATTACTCGCTGATATTATCTGTGATAATCCAAAATAAAATGAGGTACGATTATCTTTTTGGTACTAACGCATATCCTGTTTTTTATATTCAAAATGCACCCATGCTTAAAGATAAAGTGGTAAATACCGGCACACGAAAAGATTTGTTGTGGGCAGGTACCATTGTAGAAAATTTTGCTGTGCTGGATTGTTTTGAATTTATAAAAGCATACCCTCAATACAGCTTGCAATGCAAGGGTGGGGTAGAGCAAAAAACAAAACTCATTATAGAAAATAAATATGCTGACCTGCTTGCTACAAAAAAAGTAATAATAAACAGTAGCTATTTGCCTGCCGATATTTTTGTTCAATATTTATCTGGCTTTAAAACAGGATTTTGTTTTTACAGCCATGCATTAATTAAAAGCAATTTTAATTATGAAACTGCACCCTCCGGAAAATTATTTATGTATCTGGCAGCAGGCGTGCCAGTAGTAGCCAGCAATATAAGTGGGTTTGCGTTTATAGAGGAGTTTGGCGCAGGTGTTTTAATAGATGATTATAAACCGCTCACCATTTTTAATGCCCTCAAAAAAATAGAAGCAGATTATCAAACCTACTCCACTAATGCTTACAAAGCTTTTGATGAAAATTGTTTTGATAAAAATGCATTTACTTATCAAGTTTTTTTGTTGAAGGACGATAAAGATGCATAATTTTTTGGCAGTGTATTTTATATATTTGGTAACGCCGGAAGGGCTATAGTATTTCTAATATTTTTTTTCGCAGCGCTTCACCGTATACATCTTTTGCTACGATTATCCCTTTTCTGTTTATGAGAAAATTTATGGGGTAATAATACACGCCATAAATAATACCTGCTTTATTTTTAATATTAAGGTCACTTACATTTGTCCAGGGTAGTTTGTCTTCTTTGATAGCATCAAGCCAGAGATTTTTCCTGGTTTCTGTAGCCACACCCAGTATTTCAAACCCTTTTTTATTATACTCATTATATACTTTTAATAATCCTGGATTTTCTTCCCGGCAAGGTCCGCACCATGATCCCCAAAACTCAATCAGGATCACCTTTCCATCAAAATCGGATACGCTTATCATTTTACCTTCCACATCTTTTTGTTGAAAGTTTGTATACTTGTCACCAATTTTAATATTTTTATTTAGCCTTAAAAACTCAGCAATATTTTTTCCGAAATCGCTTTCTTTTAATTTCTTAGAAAATGGTTTGAATAAACGGGCTGTCTTTTCTTTTCCCAGGCTTCCGGCATAAATGTTTAGAAGATTCGCACTTATTAATGATGCCGGATTTTTTCGAATGTACAAAATTTCCTGTTTGTTCCGATCTGCACCAGAGTCTAAAAATTTATTTAATTTATCCTCCTCTGCCTGCAATGCAGATCCGGTAATAACTGCATGCTTTAAATTTCCTTTTTCGCCGTTAAATTTTATTACAGCATTTTCGAGCCACAACAAACATTTGTCAGAAAAATCCTTCGTGCGTATATATGTTTTGAGGTATGCTCCTTTTATGCTTCCCTTAAAAGTAAATTTTCCATTATAAATAAAGGCAGAGTCCATGCGTTGAAAAGTTCCATCAGAAACATCATCCAGGTACAACAAAGTGTTATCAGCAAATCCTGTACAATTCCCAGTAATTTTAAAAGTTTTTTGGACTGGTAATTTAAAAGAAGTAATCAATAAAAACAATAAACCTATTCTAATAATAGTGGCTAATTTCATTTTACATTATAATATTTCACCTTTAAATTTTCTTACCGAACTTTTATATTTTATCTTCACCTTATCTTTTATGTTGATGTTTCAACTCTTCTTCCATCATTTCTTTTACCAGCATGGGCAAATCATACACAGGCTTCCAGCCCAGTACTGTATTGGCTTTTGTAGCATCACCTATCAAAAGTTCTACTTCTGCCGGGCGAAAATAACGAGGGTGTATTCCTATTACCTGTTTTCCTTGCGGCAATTGATATTGTTCATTACCACAGCTTTTTACAAATGCTTTTTCGTTGATGCCCTCGCCTTCAAAATAAAGCGTAATGCCCACATGTGCAAACGCCATCATAATAAAATCTCTTATGCTGGTAGTAATGCCTGTAGCCAATACAAAATCTTTTGGGGTATCATGCTGCAGCATACGCCACATGCCTTCTACATAATCTTTTGCGTGGCCCCAGTCTCTTTTTGCATCCAGGTTTCCCAGCAAAAGCGGTTCATCATCCAGCCCCAGCACAATACGGCTTACCCCAATAGTTATTTTTCTCGTTACAAAACTTTCGCCACGTAGCGGGCTTTCGTGGTTAAATAAAATACCATTTACTGCAAACATATTGTAGGCTTCCCTGTAGTTTATGGTAATCCAATAGCCGTATAATTTTGCAACGCCATAAGGCGATCTGGGGTAGAAAGGCGTACTTTCTTTTTGGGGTATTTCCTGTACCAGTCCGTATAATTCTGAAGTGGAAGCCTGGTAAAATTTTGTTTTTTGTGCAAGGCCTAAAATGCGTACAGCTTCTAATATCCGCAGTACACCTATCCCGTCAGAGTTTGCTGTATACTCAGGTGTTTCAAAACTTACCTGCACATGGCTTTGGGCGGCAAGGTTATAAATTTCATCAGGTTGCGTTTGCTGTATAATGCGCATTATGCTGCTACTATCTGTAAGGTCGCCATAATGTAAATGAAAACGATCAGCCAGGGTTTTATCAAAAATTAACTGGTCAATCCTGTCCGTATTCATTAATGAACTGCGGCGTTTTATACCATGCACAATGTAGCCTTTTTGCAAAAGTAATTCTGCCAGGTATGCACCATCTTGCCCGGTAATGCCTGTTATTAATGCTGTCTTCATTTAAATAAAATATGTTATGGGCAAAGTAACTAAAAATAAATTGATTTTTTCGTTGAATAATCTTTTCTTCGCCTGCTGTATTGGTATGCGTAAAGCATGTTAATTTGCTTAAACTTTTGCCCGATGTTATTATCTGTCATCATTGTAAATTATAAAACCCCGCAGTTGTTATTAAACTGCCTGGCATCTATTTATTTATTTAATACAAGTGGGGTTCAAATTATTGTGGTGGATAATAACTCTGGCGATGATACGGAACTGCTGCTCAAAAATAATTATCCTGCTGTTCAGTTTTACCAGATGGGCTATAATGCAGGTTTTGCTAGAGCAAATAATGCAGGTATAAAAATGGCATTGGGCGAAAACATTCTGCTGCTCAATTCTGATACTATTATACAGGAAGATGCTATAAATAAATGTACTGAAATGCTTGCTGCATCTGCTTTTGTGGCGGCAGGTGTGCAATTGCTTAATGAAGATGGCAGCCCGCAAATATCTGGTAATTATGTAATGAAGGGCGGGTTAAATTATTTACTTCCTTTGCCTTACACCGGCAAAATATTAAAATATATTGCCGGTTTGTTTAACGTAAGAAAACCCAGCATAGAAGAAACAAAAACCACTGTGGAAGTAGATTGGATAAATGGTGCATTTTTAATGGTAAAGAAAAATATTTTAGATAAAAGCGGGTTGCTGGATGAAGATTTTTTCCTGTACGCAGAAGAATCTGAATGGTGCAGCCGCATAAAAAAATGTGGCAGCCTTTGTGTGTATGGTAGTTTGCATGTGCTGCACCTGCAGGGTGAAAGTGCCAACGATGCTTTTGGATCTGCAGGTAAAGGATACTTTAATTTGTTTGATAAAAAAGGTTACCAGATTATGCTCAGCAATTTTGTGCGCATAAGAAAACAATTTGGTGCAGCCTGGTTTTTTGTAGATCTGTTTTTTTATGTAATTACCATTCCTTTGTTTTTTATTACAGCTATTTTTTCTTCACTATTTTTTAAAAAAAAGGCATTATATTCTTTTGCTGATGCAGTAAATTTTGCTAAAAATGTTTTTGGGCTGCTTGGTTTTGTTCCAAAAATAATATCTGGTAAACCATATTTTTATAAAATATTGTAATAAAACAGCCACTTAAAAAAGTGGCTGCGTTTAAAATAGTTAAGCTGTATACAAGCGTTTAATCCTTTTTCATTTTTAATGAAAATGCTATGGCTGCAATAAGCAGCAGCATCAATATCCAACTAGATATGGCGCTTACCATCCTGCTGGTAAAATATACTGTTGGTTCAAATTTAAAATTTATCTGGTGCTTGCCTGCGGGTATGATCATTGCCCGCAACAGATAATTTACTTTAAACACCGGTGCTGGTTTTCCATCAATATATGCATTCCAGTCCTTATAATATATTTCGCTAAAAACCGCTGCATTGCTGCTATTGCTGCTGCTCTCATAACTTATGGCATCATTATCAAATGTAGTTTGTTTAATAAATGCAGCACTATCCGGTGCAGCAAAAGCAGTTACCATAGGCTTAAAACTTTCGTCTGTAATGGCACTATCTTTTGTGTTAAGGTTATGTAATGCTCTCATTTCTGCCACCGGACCATTTACAAAACTAATAGCTTTTACAAACCATGCATTGCCTAGTGCCGCCGGGTTTTGTTGTGCCTGAATTTTATCTCCCTCGCCGGTGATGATCCATTTTGCATTAAGCATATTGAGCACGGCAATATTAGGGTTTCCCCTGCCCAGTTCATACGTGCTAAGGTCATCGTAGATACCCATTTTTGCTGCATGGTAACCTCCAATACTTTTGTGGTGATACGATGTTCTGGATTCTTCAAAAGGGCTGCCCACGCTGGCGTTGAATACCCGGAAGTTGGGATCTTTATCTGCCAGTATTGTTCTGTCTGCATTGCTAAGCGGAAACTCAGATGATTCATAAGTATCCTTACTATCAAAACTTTTTTCGTTGAGATATTTTGTATCTATTGCAAAAAGATCAATCATAGCTACAATAGATACACCCGCCAGCATTAAGAGGGCATTTATTTTTCCTTTTAAATAGAGGGCAATTATTGCAGCGGCCAGCAATACAAATAACAAAGAGAATAAAATATCTTTCATTAAAAGAGCGGCTCTGTCCTTTTTTAAATCAGTCAAAATCTGTCTCGCTACTTTTTGTCCGTCAGGATTTTCCCGCAGGTTCATTACCCAGTTTTCGTATACACCGTTATCTTTTTTTGATTCAAATTTTTCATTGAGTACTTTATATTTTTGCTGTGCATCGCCGCCCTTACTTGCCATCATTTCGTTAAAGGCTGCTGTTCGCTGTTTATTTTCGTTACCAAAGTCAGTAGAAAAATAAAAGCCCAGTACCAGTGCAAATGCAGCACCAGTAGCTATTACACCATATTTAAATTTTCTCCAGCTTTCTGCATCAGTATTATCCCACAGTTTGTTAAGCGTAAGTGCCGCCATTACAGGAAAAAGCAACTGCGGTATTACCAGTGCCATGGTAGGCACACGAAACTTATTGTAAAACGGAAGATGATCAAACAAAAAGCCGTTGAAGCCCATAAAATTACTGCCGAGTGCAAGCAAAATTCCCAGCACACTTGCAGTAAGTATCCACCATTTATGTTTACCATCCAGGTAAAACATACCCAATAAAAAGAGGAAACAAATAACTGCCCCCAAGTATACAGGGCCATTTGTAAAAGGCTGATCGCCCCAGTACAATGCCTGGCTCATTTGCTGTGCTATTTGCTCCGCCGGCGCCTGCGGAAAAAGTCCTGTTACATAACTTACCACATTTGCATCTTCTTTTAATTGCGGAAACATATAACTTTCATTATCTCTTACAGCATAATGAAGCCCGTAACTTTTTACACCGGGAAACATGAGACTCATACTTTCTGCAGCCCCGTAGCTCCATTGAAAAGCATATTGTTTACTCAACCCTGTAGTTTTTCCATTTACTACTTTATCTTCTGTTTTTGCAGTACTATCCATTACAAGCTGGCCGCCACGTTTGCTGTCTTTTACATAATCTGCCGCAGGAAAAAGGCCTATAGCATCTACCGCTACACCAAAAATACCCGCCACTACCAGCAGGGAAAGTGTTTTTACCAAACCGGCAGTTTGTTTTTCTCTTACTTGTTTTATGATGAAGGAGATCGTCATTATTATAAGTATGAGCAACAGGTAATAACTTATTTGCTGGTGACCCTGGCCTATTTGCAATGCAGCAAATAATGCCGCAAGAGAAAAACCAGCAAGATATTTTTTATCGAATAATAATATGGCAGCGCCCATAAGTGCCGGTGAATAGGCCAGTGCAAGCATTTTGGTATCATGCCCTGCAGTAATAATGATGGGTGTATAACTGCAATATGCAAATGCCAGTGCACCCAGTATGGCGGCATACGGGCGTATACGCAGGCATATACACAAAAAGTAAAAACAAATACAGGCAAGAAAGAAAAAGTTCATAGGCTTGGGCAGCCATAGTTGAAATGCTTTGTCTATAATACCCAATGGCGTCCAGTATCCATCCATTGCAATTTGATAGGCAGGCATACCGCTGAACATGCTTATATTCCATAGAGGAAAATGACCAGTAGCCGCTTTATGTTCCATAGATTGCTGGCTCATTCCCTGCCAGTTACTCACATCACTTTGTTTAAGTATAGTATTGCTCTCCAGTGCAGGTTTGCAAAAAATAATTGCCACCAATAAAAAAACACCTACCGCAATAGCATGCGGTATAAGTTTTTTTAGATCAAAATTTTTCATTTAAACATTTTTATGATCAGCAAATTAAGGCTAAAAAAACGTATAGCTAACAGTTTAAGTGAATTTTTGCAGATTTTTTTTCGATAATATAGACTGTAAATTCTGCATATCTTTAAGCAATCGTTTTGCAAAATTTACTTTTATGGTTGCTTATTTTTTGTGTTATTTTCAATAAAAAATTTCAATGATTCATCTGTGTAAATCCGTAAAATTTGCATGCAGAAACTATCTAAAAAATCATTACCACCTGTTTTCATTATTTAATATAAACCTAGCAAAATAATTATTTTGCTAAATAACTAAATAGCTAATTTACTATCAAAAATCATCCTTGTAAATCCTTAGAATCTGTGCGTAAAAAATAGCTAAGCAAAAAAACCAACACATCATCTTTTATTATTTAATTTCGATTGATGAAAAAATTTATGCTACTTTGTTTTTTATGTATTACAGCTCTTGCACAAGCACAGCAAATACCAAAATGGAAAATAACTGATGTTGAAAAATACATTGCTGCATCAAAAGATGAAGTGCTTGTGATAAATTTTTGGGCTACTTTTTGCAAGCCCTGCGTGGCAGAAATACCCTCATTTATAAAAATTACCGATCTGTATAAAGCTGATAAAGTAAAACTGCTGCTCATAAGCCTGGATCTTAAAAGTGAATACCCTAAAAGGATTGCAGCTTTTGCAAAAAAAAGAAAATTCAATACCAGTATTGCCTGGTTAAATGAAACCAATGCAGATTATTTTTGCCCTAAAGTAGATTCAACATGGAGCGGTTCTATACCATCTACCTTGTTTATTAATACAAAAACAGGCTACAGAAAATTTTTTGAAGAAGAAATGAATACCGCAGATTTTGAAGCAGCATTAAAGCTGGCTATACGAGGATAGTAAAAATAAAAATCCCCTCTTTTTACAGAAGGGTTTTTTATTAACTAACAATATTATTTATTTCGCTTAATGCTGCAACCCACGCTCTTACTCTCTTTCACCGTTATTTCTTTTCCTGTATTTAGCTCATCTATTGCCTCTTTAAGATGATGTCTTTTTATAGCTGTAGCATCAGAAGGGTTATCATCTATAGCACCATGATAGGCCAGTTTTAAATCCTTATCAAACAGAAAACATTCTGGTGTTCTGTTTGCGCCAAAGGCATCTGCCAAACTACTTTCCTTATCTACTGCATAAGCAAAATTGTATTTCTGGCTTGCCGCATATTTTTTCATTGCTTCAAAGCTGTCATCATCGCTTCGTAATGCTTCATTACTGTTTATAACAACTACACCGTAGCCATTTTTTTGCGCATACTTATTTATTTCCAGTGTGCGCTGCTGGTTTTTTATAACATAAGGGCAGGTATTGCAACTAAACATTACCAGCAATCCTTTTTTTGTAGCAAGCTCTTTCAGACTCTGCTGTTTTCCGCTTACAAGTTCCATCTTTACATCTGCATTGGGCATGCTGCTGCCAATGGGCAGTGGAGAGCCAATGGTAAATGCCATAGTAGCCATGGTAAGTGGAAGTGCGGCAAATAATAATTTTTTTATCATAACAATTTATTTTAAGTGTGTAATTTACTACAGCTTTTTTAATAAAATAAATTGGGTGAAGAAAGAGGGGTAAAAACGTTAAAATTTCTTTTGGATATAGGGCTAAAAATTTACTTAAAATATTTTTTTTATAATATAAGTAATGCCATTTAAAATCTTGCTGTCCCCTGTTTTACACCCGCTTAATAATTTTGCCAATGGCGACAGCGATGATACCGGATATACGATATGACCGTCCACAATAATTTTTGCTGAAGCAATGCTAATATAAAAAAATGCATCAGGAGTCTGTACAATACAGCCCAGGCAAACCCTGTTATATTTTTGCTGTGCAGGAATATTTTCCAGTATTGCTTTTTGTTCCAGCAAGGCCTGCAATTGCTTATTGGTATTATTTTGCTCGGTTTGCAACATGGCAAGTGCAGTTTCAAATTTATCGCCTGCGGTACTTTTTGTTTCGTTTGCCGCACTGGTTCTAAGCTCCAATAAATGTTGTTGCAGCCGTTTTATTTTTTCACTCTCAGATAAAAAAATCAACCGGCAAATTTCTTTTTTAAAATGGGGATAATCCAGCACGCTTATGATTTTTACCGAATATAAAATTTTAATTCGAGCAAAAGAATCTGTAGTGGTAAAATAGTACATCTATTAACCTCTCTGTCAGTAAAAAAACTTTTGTATTTTTGTGCTTTATGACCCAATTATCAACCCTTAATAAATATTTTAAAAAATATAAATTATTATTTGCGCTCGGAATTTCTTTTGTAATTCTCACCAATTATTTTCGTATACTTTCTCCACAGCTTACGGGTTATGTAGTCAACTCCGTAGTAGCACAAATAAAAAATCCAACTGCATTTGCTAATGGGGCAACCCTTAATAACTACGATGTTGTGGTTGTAAAAATTATTAACTGGTTTAACGATAAGCCTTTTCAGGAAAGAATACTTTTTGCAGGCCTCATTTTATTTGTTATAGCCATCATCAGTGGTTTTTTTATGTTTTTAATGCGGCAAACCATTATTGTAATGAGCCGTCATATTGAGTTTGATCAAAAGAGTGAAATTTTTTCGCATTATCAAAAACTGGATACGAGTTTTTTTAAAACGCACAGCACGGGGGATCTTATGAACCGCATTTCCGAAGATGTGAGCAGGGTACGCATGTACACCGGCCCCGCAATAATGTATTTTATAAACCTTGCAGCTATTATGGGGTTTAGCATTTTTTTTATGTGGCGGTCAGATCATAAGCTTACAATGGTAGCCTTATGCCCCTTGCCTATATTAGCTTTTACTATTTATTTTGTAAATACCATCATTAATAAAAAGAGCGAAAAAATACAATCTCTATTAAGCGATCTTACCACCAATGCGCAGGAATCATACTCCGGCATAAGGGTTATTAAATCTTTTGTGCAAGAAAAAGCTATGCTTGGTTTTTTTAAAAAAAACAGTGAAGCTTACCGCACCAATGCGCTTAGCCTTGCCAAAACTGAAGCCATTTATTTTCCCTCTATGGGCTTGCTTATTGGCCTCAGTACTTTAATAACTATACTGGCCGGTGGGTTGGATATTATACATGGTGTGGCAGGTTCGTCTGCCGGTAAAATTGCAGAGTTTGTGATGTATATACAAATGCTCACCTTCCCCGTAAGTGCCATTGGGTGGACGGCTAGCATGACACAGCGTGCAGTGGCATCACAAAGAAGAATAAATGAATTTTTACTTACAAGCCCTGTCATCAAAAACTCGCCGGGCGCAATGGAGGAAGAGTTAAAAGGGAATATCACTTTTAACCAGGTAAATTTTACCTATCCGCATACCGGTATACATGCAATAAAAGATTTTTCGCTGCAGATAAAAAAAGGAGAAAAAATTGCCATTATAGGAAAAACTGGTTCGGGCAAAAGTACCATTGCACAGTTGCTGCTGCGTATGTATGACCCGCAGCAGGGCGAAATAAAATATGATGACCATAATGTAAAAAACATACGTACCGGTAGCCTGCGCAGCCAGATAAGCTATGTGCCGCAGGATGTATTTTTATTTAGCGAAACCATACAAAATAATATAAGCTTTGGCAAAAAAGATGCAACAGAGGCTGAGGTGATAAATGCTGCAAAGCAAGCCAGTATTTACAATGAAATAACAGCTTTTGAGGAAGGTTTTAAAACGATGGTAGGAGAGCGGGGCGTCACGCTTAGTGGTGGCCAAAAACAGCGCATATCCATAGCCAGGGCGCTTATTAAAAAACCGGAAATTGTAATTTTTGATGATTGCCTCAGTGCCGTAGATGCACGCACAGAGAATGAAATTATTGGAAACTTGTATGAGTATTTAAAAGATAAAACGGCCATAATTATTACTCACAGAATATTTTCATTATTTAATTTTGATAAAATAGTCGTAATCAATGAAGGCAGTATTGCAGAACAGGGCACACATGATGAACTGATAGCCCTGCAGGGCTTATACAGTAGCATGTACGCCAAACAACAGGAAACAGAAGAGGTACATTAACTGTTTACAATTTGAAACCGGATAAATTTTGTCAATTCAAAAACAATTTTATCTTTGCTTATACAATTGTGTAACAAAATTAAAACTTAAACAACAACAAGTGGCGTACGACAACAACGAGAACAACGAAAGAAAACAGGAAAGCGTTTATAGCAAACGCATAAAAGCAGGAAAGCGCAGGACTTACTTTTTTGATGTAAGAGAAACCCGTGGTAATGATTATTATCTTACCATCACCGAAAGCCGCAAGCGTTTCGACTCCGATGGATATGACAGGCATAAAATATTTTTGTACAAAGAAGACTTTAATAAATTTATTAAAGGATTGGGCGAAGCAATGGATTATGTAAAAACAGAACTGATGCCTGATTTTGATTTTGATGCATTTAACCATGATACTCCGTGGGAAGGAGATGAAGCAAATGCCGCTACAACAACTGCTGCACCTGCTCACGTAACAACATCAGAAAATGAAATAACTCAAACGCCAGCAGATGAGTTAAGTACAACTATAACTCCGGCGCCGGAAGAAACTCCCGCAACAGCAATGGATAATGGCAGTAAAGAAGAAGTAGATAAATGGTAATGCTATAAAATAATGTTGAAGAAATGCTACCGTAATTGGTAGCATTTTTTTTAAGCATATAGTATTAAACTTTTTACAAAATTCTTTACTCATATTTTCCTTCTCCCTTTTTCCCTTTTTTATTTCTTGAGCTTTAGTCCTAAACTTTCTACCAAATCATTTTTCCTTTCTTTTCTTTTTGATTCTTTTAGCCTTAAATTTGTACAGAAATAATTAAAACAAATATTATACATGCGTCAAATAGCATTTAGAGAAGCACTCAGAGAAGCCATGCAGGAAGAAATGAGAAAAGATGAAAGGGTATTTTTGATGGGAGAAGAAGTAGCAGAATACAATGGCGCATACAAAGTGAGCCAGGGAATGCTGGAAGAGTTTGGAGAAAAAAGAGTAATTGATACACCTATAGCAGAACTCGGTTTTACTGCAATAGCAGTAGGTGCTGCGCAAAATGGATTAAGACCAATAGTAGAATTTATGACATGGAATTTTGCAGTATTGCCGCTGGATCAGATTTTGAATACTGCATCTAAAATGCTGGCCATGAGTGGCGGGCAGGTGGGTTGCCCCATCGTTTTTAGAGGCGCAAACGGCAGTGCAGGCCAGTTGGGCGCACAGCACTCCACCGCTTTCGAAAGTATGTATGCAAATATTCCAGGGCTCAAAGTAATATCTGTAAGTAACCCTTACGATGCTAAAGGCCTGCTAAAAGCTGCGATACGAGATGATGACCCGGTTATTTTTATGGAAAGTGAAGTGATGTATGGAGAAAAAGGTGAAGTACCCGAAGAAGAATATGTACTGCCCATTGGCAAATGTTTTGTAAAAAGAGAAGGTAAAGATGTGACGATCGTATCGTTTAATAAAATGATGAAAGTGGCGCTGGGTGCGGCGGAAGAACTTGCAAAAGAAGGTATAGAAGCAGAAGTTATAGATGTGGCTACCATTCGCCCGCTGGATTGGTTTACTATTTTAGAAAGCGTTAAAAAAACTAACCGTCTCGTAATAGTAGAAGAGCAATGGCCTTTCGCATCTGTAAGTTCCGAGATAGCTTACCGCATACAAAAAGAAGGCTTTGATTACCTTGATGCTCCCATACGCCGCATTACCTCTGCAGATGCGCCTATGCATTATGCTCCAAATTTGGTAGCCTTGTATTTACCCAATATAGAAAGAACTGTAAAGCTGGTAAAGGAAGTGATGTACATGAAAAAATAAAATAAAAATACTTCTGAAAATCCTGCAACACCTGCGGGATTTTTTTTATGCTTAAACAATAAATATTAATTAAATAATGATAAATATCCTGTTGCTTTGCTACAATATTTTTTTTAGTAAAGCGCAGATGACAAACAACCATTAAAAAGTTGAAACTATAACGGAGATATAATTATTTTATGAACTTACTGCAAACATTTAATGCTTTTATAAAAAAAGAAAATCTTTTTACAAAAAAAGATGCGCTGCTATTGGCAGTAAGTGGCGGTGCAGATTCTGTGGTACTTTGCGAATTGTGCAAGCAAAGCGGTTATGAATTTTCTATAGCTCATTGCAATTTTAACCTTAGGGGAGAAGAAAGCCTGCGGGATGAAAATTTTGTAAAAGCACTGGGCGAAAGTTATGGCGTAACAACTTTTATAAAAAACTTTGACACTGTTTTATTAGCAAAGGAATATAAAACTTCTATAGAAGAAACTGCCAGAAACCTTCGCTACCAATGGTTTGAGGAATTAATGACAGAAAATACTGATAATATACAAAAGAATATTGTACGTAAACTGATATTAACTGCACACCATGCTGATGATAATATTGAAACAGTGATGATGAATTTTTTTAGGGGTACGGGTATTAAAGGATTACGGGGAATCTTACCAAAACAGGGAAAAATAATACGACCACTTTTATTTGCTGGCAGAAAAGATATTGAACTGTTTGCTTCAGAAAATAATATAACTTTTGTAACCGACAGCAGCAATAACCAATCTGATTATACCAGGAACTATTTTCGCAATGAACTCATTCCATCTATAGAAAAAGTTTTTCCCGAAACAAAAAAAAACTTGCTGCAAAATATAAACAGGTTTATTGATATTGAATTTATTTATGAAGAAAGTATAGCCGCCATAAAGCAAAAATTGGTAGAAAAAAATGCTGCGGAAATGCATATTTCTATAATGAAACTGGCTAAGACGAAGCCCATGCACACTGTTATATACGAAATAATAAAAGACTACGGCTTTGTGGCAGCACAGGTATCGGAGCTAAAAAAATTAATGAGCAGCACTTCCGGAAAATATATTTTATCTCCAACTCACCGTATATTGAATAATAGAAAATGGCTCATCATTACCCCATTGCAACATGATGAAAGTAATTTTTATTTGTTGGAAGAAAACCTGATACCACAGCAGATTTCTTTTGCTGCCGGGCAAATAAATATTGATAGAAGTGCCGATGCCAGCCTAACTACCGATACCAATACAGCCGTTATAGATACAAATAAAATAACCTTTCCCTTACTGCTGCGCAAATGGAAACAAGGAGATTATTTTTACCCGCTGGGCATGCAAAAAAAGAAAAAACTAAGCCGGTTTTTTATAGACCAAAAATTATCGCTGCCCCAAAAAGAAAATTGCTGGGTAGTAGAATCAGATAAAAAAATTATCTGGATTGTGGGTATGCGTATAGATGATCGTTTTAAAATAACAGCAGCTACAATAAAAAGAATAAGAATAGTTTTTTTACCTTCCCAATAAACTGGGTTGTTTGAGTTGCTCTACTATAGCTTCAAATAATATCGGCTGCATGGCTGCAATAACTGCAATGGTAAAAACTAGTCCGAATAAAGCACCCCATAAATGCGCATCGTGGTTCACATTATCTCCCCCTTTTTTACCCATGTACACGCAGTAAATAATGTATAGTACTGCATAAAGCAATGCAGAAAGTTTAAGGGCACCATACAAATATATAGGCGACCATGGGTTAAAAACTATTGCACCAAACACGACTGCCGATACTGCACCAGATGCACCAAGAGAGCGATAATCATAATCTTCGTTGTGCTTAAAATAACTGGGCAGCGAAGATGCGATAAGTGCAAGAAAATAAAGCAGTAGGTAAGTAACCTGCCCGCCGAGCCCGTATATGGAAAACATAATTTCTAAGTTGCGCCCAAAAAAGAAAAAAGTAAACATGTTAAAGATGAGGTGTGTCCAGTCTGCATGTAAAAAGCCAGAGGTTATCATACGGTAATACTGACTGTTTTTCTTTTCATAATAAGGCCAGCCAATAGTTTTAGCCATAAGATCATTATTGGAAAAACCAATAAAAGAAAAAATTACATTAGCCACAATAATTGCAATGGTCACAGGAAACTTAGAAAAATCCATAAAATTTTTTTTGTGCCAAAGCTAAGGCAAATCTTTTACGAAAAATTTATATAGTCTTTCTTGTTTGAGGATAGTAATATTTTATATTAAAACTGCTTTTTCTGTTAAATTTATTTCAAATGAAAATTTAATTTTAAAAAATAAAAAAATATTTGTGCTGCATTTTAAAATCTTCTTCTATCCAAAGAATATTTTAACTTCATTTAATAAAGCAAGTATTGTTAAGTATAAAAGGATATAATAAAAATTATTCCTAATTATTTATCGCAATCTCTATAACCTAAAATCATTAAATTTTGTTAACTTAAAAATGCTAAAGCTTCTTAACATGTATTGGTACAGCATTTGAAAATGGGTCTTCATCATTACAATCATTAAATTTTTACACCTTAAATTTTACAAGATGAAAACAATTAAACTTTTTTTAATAATAGCAATCGCCGTTACATTTACCAGTTGCGATGCGCTAAAAACAGCAACTAATACTACTGGTGGAGCTATATTTTCTTTAAACGGAAAATGGCAACTAGAAACCAATACGCCGGAAAATACACTTACAGGAACTGTTGTAACCGTATCGCCACTAGTATCCGAAGGCAAAATATCGACCCTCTCTGGCAACACACAATGCTACAGGGAAAAAGATATAAAGTGGAAGAATATAAAATCTGATAAAACAGGTGGTTACAGAATAGACAACTTGTTGAGCAATTGTTCATCTTCTTCCCTAGTATACCAGGTAGCAAATATTTATGTAGTAAGCAATAGTGAAATTCGCATTACTGGTCCCAATGTAGCCGGACAAGAGAATACTCAAATATGGAAGCGGATTAATTAATTTTTAAAATTATTAGCAGATCACAATACAAAAGCCTGTGCAGTTATTATAACTGTGCAGGTTTTTTGTTTACGATGATAATGTTCAATATAGGTCTAATAGAAATGTTGTAAATGCAACAGGATATTTAACTATGGTGATATTTTTCGTTCCTTATAATTGTACAAGCCCTGTAAATTTGCTCTGCAAGTATAAGCCTCACCAACTGATGCGGAAAAACAAGGGGGGATAATGACCAGGTGTAATTTGCTCTTTTCATTACTTCATTACTTACTCCATAAGCCCCGCCAACAAGAAAAATAATATTCTTTACACTATCCAATGCACGCTGCTCTATAAACTTTGCCAATCCCTCACTGGTAAAGTTTTTCCCTCTTTCATCCAGCAAAATGAGAAAATCTTCTTTGGCAATAATGGGTAAAATGATTTCGCCTTCTTTTATTTTAAGCGAGTCGTTATCGAGCACTGCAGCATTTTTTGGGGTGGGTATAATCATCCATGCTACTTTGTAATAACTAGAAATTCGTTTCGTAAACACTTCTATTCCTTCTTTCACAAAGCTTTCGTGGGCCTTGCCCACTGTCCATAAATTAATTTTCATAATTGTGTAATTATATTCCCGGGTGCCATATATTTTTTTTAGGCGCATATTTTGTCTTATAAATATACATTTTCACTTTATTAAAACATTTTTATTGAAAACTATATTACGTTATACATTTAAAATACTCAAAATTTTATTGATTGTATTAGTAGTGTTATACCTGGCTGCATACCTGTATGTAACATCAAATAAGAAAAAAATTATTGCGCAGGTAACAGAGCAAATCAGTATAAAATTAAATGGAAATGTAAAAATAGGGAATGCTGATATCAGTTTTTTTCGCAGCTTTCCCGGGATATCCGTTTTAGTAAATGATGTAAGTGTAACGGATACACTTTTCGAAAAACACCAACACCCTTTCTTTACCGCAAAAGAAGTTTTTGTGGGTATCAATATGTACAAAATAATAAAAAAAGAATCGGCACTTACAGGCTTGAGGATAGATAATGCAAGTATTTATTTATATACAGATACCAGTGGTTATACTAATACCTACATGCTTAAAAGCAAAGCAGATGCTACAGGTGGGCCTAAAAAAACAAGCAACGATATTAATTTAAAAACCATTAAACTTAATAATGTACGCATAACACTAGAAGATAAAAAGCGGGAAAAATTTCACGATTTTTTAGTAAATAGTCTTGCTGTAAAACTGGATGATGCAGGCAATGAACTTATCATGAACAGTGATGCAGATATTCTTGTAAACAGCCTCGCATTTAATTTGCCCCGAGGTACATTTTTAAAGACAGCTACATTTACCGGAGATTTTAAATTAAAATATGGTAAAGAAACACAGCAGTTAATTTTTGATAGTATTAATGTGAAATTATCCGGCCATACTTTTAATCTTTCTGGCAATTTTGATTTAGGAGATAAAAATCCGGCATTTAAATTAAGTGTGCATGTAAGGGATGTAATGTACAACGATGTAAAAAAATTATTACCCGCCCGCATAGACAGTTCACTTTCTATAGTGTCGCTGGATAAACCTCTTGATGCGGATGCGGCATTATCCGGGCCATTGCAAGGCGGCGACCCTTATATTCTTGTAAAATGGACAGTAAAAAATACGCATCTTATAACACCATTTCTGGACTTTGATGATGCCAGTTTTACTGGTTTTTACAATAATGAAGTTACCCCCGGCATACCCAGAAAAGATTCTAATTCTGTAATAAGTATCAGCAATTTTAAAGCAGGCTGGCGAACGCTGCCGGTTAGCTCAAATAAAATTGTTATTACGAATTTGTCGGAGCCCGTACTTGATTGTGACCTTAGATCAGCATTTTCTATACAAACATTAAATGATGTAATACCTACTTACTCCATAGATTTTTCTGCAGGCGTTGCAGATGTAAAACTGGATTACAAAGGCCCTATTAAAAAAAATGACAACACGAACTCCTTCTTAAATGGCAGTATCATTTTTAAGAATGGAAAAATAGTGTACAATCCGCGGGATGCCGAAATGAAAGATGTAAATGGTACATTATTGTTTAGCAACTCCAATGTATTTGTAGAAGATTTCAGGTTTAATTTTTTAAACAATAAAATAATAATGAATGGTACTGCAAATAATTTACTTACCCTTATTAACACTGATCCCAACAGGGTTTCGTTAAACTGGAATGTATATTCCCCTTCCTTAAACCTGGCTGCTTTTGCCAGCCTGCTGGGGGATAGAAAAAAAGGAGTAACTAACAAAAGCCCGGCTAAAAACAAACTCGGCAAAATGGCTGCACAAATAGATGACCTGCTGGAAAAAAGCCGTATAGATGTAACACTAAAAGCGGACAATGTTATTTACAAAAAACTAAACGCAAATAATTTTACCGGTAATATAGTAATGCTGCAGGACAGGTATCTGATAAACAAAATAAATATGAACCTGGCTGGTGGCAGTATGCAACTAAACGGACAATTACTTAATGCAGGAAATGTACGCCATAATGCGGTTATAGATGCATCCGTAATAAATACAGACGTAAAAAAATTATTTTATGCTTTCGATGAATTCGGACAAAAAGCTATAACAAGCGCCAACCTGGAAGGTATTTTAAACAGCACTGTACATGCTGGTATAACGCTGGATAATGCAGGTAAAGTTATTCCTTATTCTACTACAGGAACTGTAGATTTTTCGCTGAAGAATGGGACTTTAAATGATTTTGAGCCAATAAAGAAAATACAAAAATTTATTTTTAAGAAAAGGGATTTTGACAATATTCGTTTTGCAGAAATAAAAAATAAATTTGACATAAAGAATGGTGATATTAAAATACCAAGGATGGAAATTCAATCCAGTGTACTTACCCTTTTTGCAGAAGGAATATACAGTACACAAAATGCTTCAGACATAAGTATACAGGTGCCGCTTAGCAATCTAAAAAAGCGGGATGACGATTATAATCCTGAAAATATAGGAACAGATAAAAAAGTGGGCAGAAGTATATTTTTGCGTGGTCGTACCGGGAGCGACGGAACAATAAATTTTAAACTAGATTTGTTTAACAAATTTAAAAAAGAAAAAAATAATAACGATAGTACAAAAGTTATTTAATATTAAGTTGAGCCTTATATCTTGCTATTGTATTGTTTGCTTCTATCAGTTTCATTTTTAGCTCATAAATAACCGGCTCTCCAGCTTTTAATAATTCTTCCGTTTCCTCATTGTTTTTTTGTAACAGCAAAATGTCATTATCCATCATGCGGGCAAGGTTTTCAGTAGATTTTAATTTCTCTGCTGTTTTAAGTAATGCTGCTTCTGCGGCTTGTAAGAGGTATGCATTTTCTTTATGTGTAGTTTCTTTAATCAATTTTTCACTTTCCAGTAAACCCTGGGTACTTTTATAATTTTTCTTTATTTTTTGTATACTTATCTGTTGAAGAATAAAGGCAATTAAAAAACCAAACGCAAAGGCAATAGTAATGTATATATAAAGTGACATGGAGATAAAATTAATGCTTTTTTAGAAAAATATTTTGAAGCTTATAAATTACATCCTTTCTTTTAATAAACGCTATTCACAATCTTTTCAGCTACTATCTTATCAATAGGAAGCGTCATACAATCTGCAGTAAAATCTACTTTATTTATAAAACGAAAAGTTTCTGTTTGGCCGGTTGTATTGTACATGTCCATTTCTCTTTCATCAAACTGAAAGGGCAACTCACGCAGTGGTGTAGTAATTTTTTGCAGGGTCTTCACATGGTAGTAAATAGATAAAATCTGGTCTCCCTTTTTAAATGCACTAGGCTGATAATAATCTGTGGTGTAAAAATGATCCATTACTTCTACCAGTAAATTCATCTCCTCCATAAATTCTCTTTTCAAACAATCTTTTGTGCCTTCTCCTTCTTCTAAACCGCCGCCACAAAACTTGGTAATGTATTGCCCCCGTATATATTCATCGCTTACTAAAATTTGCTGCTGCTCGTTTATTAAAATTCCGTAAACCCTTACTGTTATCATACCATTTATTTTTTTCTCATTATAAATTTAAAAGCTACAAATGCCAAGATAATAAGAGATATACCAATCGGCATCCAGAATGCTAAGGGCGAGTTTTGAAACGGCAATGGTACATTCATACCGTAAATACTGGCTACGAGCATAGGTATGCTTAAAAAAAGGATAGTGGTCGTAAGCCTTTTAAGTACAATATTTTGGTTGTTGCTTATGATGCTGGCAAATGCATCCAGCGTACTGCTAAGTATATTCGTATAGGTTTGTGCAGTTTCCAGCGCCTGCGAAGTTTCTATAACGAGGTCATCTAAAAAATCTTTTTCTTCCTGTGCAAGATGCAAAAAATCTGTGCGGGCAAGTTTCATCATGAGCAGTTCATTGCTGCGAAGAGCTGTAATAAAATATACCAAGCTTTTTTGAATGCGCATCAGTTGAAATAACTCTTCGTTTCTGTTGGCATCATATAATTTTTGTTCCAGCATGTTTTTGCGCTGGTTTATTTCTTTTAAATGATCTTGGTAATTGTTTATTACTTTTTCAAAAATTTTAAGCACCATCATATTTTTTTTATCAGGATGGCGATTTTGAAAACTGTTCAGGAATTTTTTGATGGCTTCATTTTCAAAAGAATTTACGGTAACAATTTGCCCGCTGGTAAGAATAATACAAATGGGGATGGTAATATAAAATGCATCGCTGTCATTAAAGGAATTATTTTCTGTAGGAGTCTTTATTACTATCAGCTTCACAGCATTTTCCGTTTCGTAACGGCTGCGTTCATCAATATCCAGAGAATCTTTTAAAAAATCCAGCGGAATATTTAAAGCCGTACTCAGCTCAGAAAACTCTTCCTGTTTTAGTGGTGGTAATACATTTACCCATGTACCATTGCCGGGTTTATCGGTAGCAATGGTTTGATGGTTTACAATATTAAAATACTGAATCATACTTTTTTATTAAATATTTACGGTGCCTGTAAAAACAAAATCTGCAGGACCGCAAAGCCAAATATCCGCAAATGTATGCTCATTTATTTTTGTAAATTCTACGGTTAATTTGCCACCAGGTGTTTGCACATTTACTTCGTTAAAGCCGAGGTCGTTGTGTGCACTCATGAGTGCAGCGGCCGTTACACCTGTACCACAGCTAAGCGTTTCATCTTCCACTCCACGCTCGTATGTGCGTACAAGAATAGAAGCAGGACCGATGTTTTCTACAAAATTTACATTTATACCATTATCTTTAAATGCTTTACTGTAGCGTATTTCAGCGCCTTCTTCCTTTACATTTATTCTTCTTACATCTGTAATAAATTTTACGTAGTGGGGAGAACCTGTATCTAATATTGCATGCGATAAGTGATCTTTTACCGCTGAAACATTATTCATTTTTAATCGTATGCTTTTATGCTGATCTATTTCTCCTTCATGCTCTCCATCTATTGCTAAAAAAGAATACACTGTTTTATGAATGCCCATGTTGTTGGCAAAACGTATCATACACCTGCCACCATTACCACACATTGTACTTGGGTTACCATCTGCATTATAGTAGATCATTTCAAAATCGTAGCCGGTTTTATTGTTAAGGAGCATAAGACCATCTGCACCTATTCCAAATTTTCTATTACATAAATGCTTTATGGTTTCAGAAATAATATTATTGTACAACTCCTCTCTGTTATCAATAATTATAAAATCGTTTCCTGTGCCCTGGTATTTGTAAAAAGTTATTTCCATTGGTAGTTTTTAATGGTTTATTCATCCAATACCGCTCCAGCAAAGTAATTGTAAAGAGAAGTAAATTTCAAAAAGTTTTTTGTGCTTTATATGCGTTGTGTAATGGATTTTGCTAGTAAGCAGTTTTTTCTACAATCTCCAGCGTTTTTATAATTAAATTTTCTACGGCTGCATTGCCATCTTTGCTAAACTCTTTACTGATGCGGTTTGCAACGATAGCGCTTAAAGATAAGCAATGGTGCCCCAGTATTTTGCCTAAGCCGTAAATGGCAGAGGTTTCCATTTCGAAATTGCTGATACGATGATTGCCAAATGTAAATGAAGTGAGGCTGTCAATTAAATTAGGTTGTGCAAGTCCCAGCCGCAGCACACGCCCCTGTGGCCCATAAAAACCGGGGCAGGTTACTGTTATACCTTGGTGAAAATCTTTTACAAATTCTTTAATGAGCGATGCACTTGCACCCGTTATGTAAGGCGTCGTTATAGTATTCATTTGAGTATGCGTTACAAATGCCTGCTGTAATTGTTTTTCTTCTTCATTGCCGCTATGCCTGTAAAAATGCAGAAGATTATCCAGCCCCAGTCCATGGGTGCTTGCTACAAAACTATCTACCGGTATTTCTTTTTGTAACGAGCCCGATGTGCCTACCCGAATAATATTTAAAGTGGTGAGATTTTCTTTTATGGTTCTTGTTTCAAAATCTATATTTACCAGCGCATCCAGTTCATTCAATACAATGTCAATATTATCCGGCCCAATGCCTGTGCTTGTTACAGATAACCTTTTTTTACCAATGTATCCGGTATGAGTTACAAATTCCCGATGCTGATTTTTGTATTCAATGCTATCAAAATGCTTACTTACTTCGCTCACCCTGTCTGGGTCGCCTACAGTAATAATGGTATTTGCAATTTCTTCTGGTCTGCAGTTTACATGGTATACGGCGCCTCTGTTATTTATTATCAGTTCCGATGCTGCTATTGGGTTCATATTTAATGTTTAAGCGCTCAATTTCGATTATTTATTTATAAATCTTTTAAAAATTCCCTTATTTTTGCAAATCTCAAATCAGCAGTTTATTTAAAATAATAAAATAAATATTGCTGCTAAAATTTTAAAGGTCCTTTGGCCGAGTGGCTAGGCACAGCTCTGCAAAAGCTGCTACAGCGGTTCGAATCCGCTAGGGACCTCCGGCATAAGGGTTATCTATATGGATAATCCTTTTTTATTTCCTCCCATCTTTTAATCTTTTTGTCAGCTTAGAATATTATAGGAATATTATATTAAACATAGTTTTTGGGTTCTGCATCAAATACTTTTTTGTTTTTAAAATCAATAGGTTAAAAAAATTAACCATTGTTAGTGAAAACGAATATGTAACATTGGTAACCTTAAAATAGTACGGTATTTCTTTTTGAAAAATATAAAAAAATGTTGTTGCAGTATAATATTGAATAGATACATATAATTTTCTCATTCATCATTTTAAATTTTATAATTATTTACACTCCTCAATGTTTATTTTTGCCCGGCAAACTTTTCAATGAAATCAATTGTTGCTTTTTTTAAATTAATACGCTGGCCAAACCTGGTTTTTATAATAATAACCCAGTTGCTTTTTTATTATTGCATTTATGTACCGCTGCTGGCAAATGCAGCAGATACCCGTTCGCATATTTTATTTGGCATGCTCATTACCGCATCTATATGTATTGCAGCGGCTGGGTATATTATAAACGATTATTTTGATGTGCAAATTGATAGTATAAACAAGCCTGCCAAACTTATTATAGACAAACATATCAAACGCCGCTGGGCTATTTTGTGGCATTGGATATTATCTGCAGTCGGTATGTCGTTAAGTACTTACATCAGTTTTAAAACTGGTTTGTGGATTATATCAGGAGCCAATTTTGCCTGCGTGGTATTCCTATGGTTTTATTCCACTACTTTTAAAAAGAAAATTTTAACCGGTAATATTATTATTGCGGCACTTACTGCATGGGTAATTATTGTAGTGTATTTTTTTGCCGGTGCAGATTTTTTCCGGCTCAATGGCTGGGCAGATATAAATGGTTTTAATGCAAGAAAATTATTTAAGTTCACCATATTATTTTCTGGTTTTGCATTTATTATTTCGCTGGTAAGGGAGGTAATAAAAGATATGGAAGATATGGATGGCGATAGAAAATATCATTGTCGTACAATGCCTATTGTGTGGGGTGTGCCGGCATCCAAAGTTTTTACAGCAGTATGGCTGGTGGTGTGCATAGCCGCACTCACTACAGTTTCATTGTACGCATGGCAGGCAGGGTGGTGGCTCGCTGCTTTGTATGTTTTTATATTTTGTATTTTGCCACTCGGGTATATTCTTAAAAAACTATATGCTGCTGCTACACCTGCTCAGTATCATTTGCTGAGCAATATGGTAAAAGCAGTTACGCTTGCCGGTATAATATCTATGCTGTTTTTTATATTTCCCCATTAAAAAATTTTATGGAAAAAATAATACTTGCATCACAATCGCCCAGAAGAAAAGAACTTTTAAACCTTGCCGAAATTAAATTTGAAGTAGTAGTAAGCGATACGGATGAAAGTTTTCCTGAAGGGCTTTCTTTTGAAGAAGCAGCCGTACACATTGCTGAACAAAAAGCGTTTGCCGTACAAAAAATTAAAGGAAATGAGAAGCTTATACTCGCTGCAGATACCATAGTTGTATGCGATGGATTACTTATTGGAAAACCAAAAGACAGGGACGATGCTATAAAGATTCTTACTGCCCTGCAGGATAATCATCATAAAGTAATAACGGGCGTTTGCATACTTTTTAGAGAAACAGAGCGGTCCTTTTATGATACTACTGCAGTTTATTTTAATGAACTTAGCCAGCAGCAAATCATTTTTTATGTAGATGCTTATAAACCTTACGATAAAGCAGGAGCTTATGCCATACAGGAGTGGATAGGAGCTGTGGGAATAAAAAAAATAAACGGCGATTTTTATAATGTAATGGGGCTGCCTATAAGTAGGGTAGTAAAAGAAATTAATAATTTATTAGAGCAATAAGTAATAATGTGTTTAAATTGTATTTACCAATTTACTAATACCAGATAATGGAGCAATAGTAGAATATGCACTGTTATTAATTATTTATGGTTACTTATGACCGAACGTCTCTTTCAGTTTATATGGCAATTTCAATATTATAATAAGGGAAACCTTTGCACAGTCATGGGGGAACCGCTGCAGATAATTTATGCTGGCTTACTAAATACACAACAGGGGCCTGATTTTTTAAATGCACAGGTAAAGTGCGGAGATACAGTACTGGCGGGCAGTATAGAACTACACGTAAAAGCCAGTGATTGGAAACAACATGGTCATAGCCATGATAAAAATTATAAAAATTGTATACTGCACGTAGTGTGGGAAAATGATAAAGAACTTGGTTTAAAAATGCCCGTTCTGGAGTTAAAGCACAGAATATCTCACCTGCTGCTGGCCAAATATGAAACGATGATGCATAGCCAGGCTTTTATTCCATGCCAGGAGCATATTCATAAAATGAGCAATATTGGCTTTACCGCCTGGAAAAACAGGATGCTGATAGAAAGACTACAGCAAAAAGCCGAAGATATTATTACACAGCTTCAGAAAAATACACAACACTGGGAAGAAGTTTTCTGGCAAAAACTGGCGAGAAATTTTGGTGTAACTTTAAACAGCGATGCTTTTGAAACAATTGCAGCCTCTTTGCCTTTAAAAATTATAGGTAAGCACAAAAATAATGTAGTACAACTTGAAGCGCTGCTGCTGGGGCAGGCAGGGCTTTTACAAAATAAATTTGAAGAAGATTATCCCATAATGCTGCAGAAAGAGTATGCTTTTTTGCAAAAGAAATATAGGCTGGTTCCCATTCATTATCCTGTGCATTTTTTAAGAATGCGGCCCGCAAATTTCCCCACCATAAGGCTTGCACAACTGGCAGCATTGATTTATAACAGCAATCATTTATTTTCTGTTGTTAAAGAAACAGAAAACGTAAAGGAAGTGCTTAAACTTTTTGATGTAACAGCAAATGATTACTGGCATTATCATTACACTTTTAATGAAGCCTCTGCCTTTAAAAAGAAAGTTTTGGGAAAGCAAATGACGGAGAATATTATTTTAAATACACTCATACCTGTACTGTATGCTTATGGCTGGTATCACAATAATGAAAGTTATAAAGATAAAGCTTTGCAATGGGCAGCCTCATTACCTCCAGAAAAAAACCATATCACCAAAGGCTTTGAGGCACTGGGTATAGAAAATAAAACGGCTTACGATTCTCAGGCTCTTCTACAACTTAAAAATAAATATTGCAGCAAAAAACTTTGTCTCCAATGTGCTGTAGGCAATAAAATATTGAAGGAATAAAAGATGTTTCTACTTTTAATTACTATGAACTATACCATATTAAAACAGCTTACGTAGTAAACTATTTCATTCAGTAAAAGCCAAACTTTATTTCCAAAAATATTTTACATCCACTATCACATTAGCATTAAGACTTTTTTTAACGGGGCAGTTATTAGCTGCTCTTTCCAATATGGTTTTATCTTTTTCAGAAATAATTTCAGGGTGTGCCATGTGAATTGCTATCTCAATTTTCCCCACACTCCTTGGTTCCATTATCATGTGTTTAGTTACCTCCATTGTTGTACCCGCAATGTCTATCTGCATGTCTGCAGCTTTTATACCCATAGTGGTTACAATACAAGTTGCCAGCGAAACACAGAGCAAATCTGTTGGGCTAAATCTTTCTCCTTTTCCTTTATTATCTACCGGTGCATCTGTTTCTATCATACTTTGGCTTTGTACATGCACGGCTTGGCACCTTAGGCCGCCTTTGTATATTATGGATGAGGTCATATTTTTTTAAATTTTATTTATGTGTAATTATATTTTACAATTGCTGATGTACAGTTAGTAAGTATTTTTACATAAATTTACTTAGTTAAAAACATTACATGAATAAAATATTTTTCTTAATAACGATTATAGCATTATCTTTTAATGCAATGGCACAGGAAAAACCAAAAAGTAAAAAAGAAGATAGGAGAGAGCAGAGAAAAATTCGTATTACAAAAATTGTAAAACAGGAAGAAGAAGGAGTAATAACTTATAAGAAACAATTCTCCGGTGGTATAAAACTTACCACAGATGGCTATGGTGCTTTTTTAGAAATAGGAAGAGCACAATCTGTAAAAAAGGGACTTTTGTTTCAACTGGATATTTCAGAACGTAAGCACCCCAAAGAAGCCAAACAGCAAAATCTCTCCAACTTTGGCAGATCAGTACCTTTTATTTATGGTAAAACAAATTTTTTTTACCCTGTAAAACTTGGAGTGCAGGAGCAATTTTTACTGGGTAATAAAAGTAACAAAAACGGGGTAAGCATTTCAGCAAATGCTGGTGGTGGACTAATTCTCGGTTTACTACGACCATATAAAGTAGCAGTAGACAGCGCAGGCCAAACAGTTTATGTAGGTATAAAAGATGATAGTGCTGCTTTTTTAAATCCAGGAAGAATTATTGGGGGTCCATCAGCAGGTACGGGTTTTAATAAAATAAAAGTAAACCCGGGTGTGTATGCAAAAGCTGCCCTTCGTTTTGATTATGGAAAATACAATGAAATGGTAAGCGCATTGGAAGTAGGACTTACAGGAGAATTTTATAGCAAAAAAGTTTCACAGATTGCTTTCCAAAAAAACAGGCAATTTTTCTTTTCTGCCTTTGTTGCCATCATCTTTGGTAAAAGAAAATAATCCTTTATTAACGCAAAGCTTACAATAACTTTGCAGTATACAATTACGATAATAGATTAAGACTGTTATGCAAGATCAACTAATTACAGAGGAGCAAAAAATAAAAAAACCAGATTGGCTAAGGGTAAAGTTGCCCATAGGCGCAGAATATAAGCACGTACGAGGGCTAGTAGATACCCATAAACTTCATACCATCTGCGAAAGTGGAAACTGTCCAAACATGGGCGAATGCTGGGGCGCAGGCACAGCTACTTTTATGATACTGGGTAATATTTGTACAAGAAGTTGCGGCTTTTGTGCAGTAGCCACAGGCAGGCCAGATGCTGTAGATTGGGACGAGCCTCAACGTGTAGCAGAAGCCATTCATTTAATGAAAGTAAAACATGCGGTAATAACTTCTGTAGACAGAGATGAGTTGAAAGATGGGGGTAGTATTATCTGGCAAAATACCATAAAGGCAGTAAATGCATTAAATCCTGATACTACATTGGAAACGCTTATACCCGATTTTAAGGCCGAAAAAGAAAATATACAACGCATTATAGAAGCTGCGCCGGATGTGGTGAGCCATAATATAGAAACTACGGAACGCCTTACCAAACAAGTAAGGGTACAAGCCAAATACTGGCAAAGTATGCAAACCCTTAAGATTTTAAAAGAAGGCGGTATGCGTACCAAAAGTGGTATAATGCTGGGCCTGGGCGAGGCAAAAGAAGAAGTTGTACAAACCCTTACAGATTTGTATAACAGTGGAGTAGATGTAGTTACCATTGGGCAATACCTGCAGCCTACAAAGAAGCACTTAAAAGTAGAACGTTTTATTCACCCCGATGAATTTGCAGAATATAGGGAAATTGGCTACCAGCTTGGGTTAGATTATGTAGAAAGCGGACCGTTGGTACGCTCGTCTTACCACAGCGAGAAACATGTAATAAAAAACTGGGGCAGAAATAAATGGATAGAAGAAAAAAATGCTGCAAACAACTAACACTTTTTCGCTCTTAAAATTTGTATGTATTTTAAATTAAATTTTCCACAAAAAATACATGATTAGGTACATAATTTTGTGCAGCGGTTTAACTCAATAAAACTATTTATTAAAAATGAGGTATGGTTATTTAAAACTACAGTAAATTATTTTCTATGTGGTGGATGTATGCTTTACTCTCTGCTTTATTTGCCTCACTCACTGCTATTTTTGCAAAGAAAGGGTTAGTCGGTGTTAACTCAGATCTTGCTACAGCAATACGAACAGTAATAATATTATTTCTGTCTTGGGCAATTGTACTTTTTAAAGGAAATATAAGTTCTATACAAATCCTAAGTAAACAAAACTGGATTTTTTTAATTTTATCAGGAGTAGCAACAGGGCTCTCCTGGATATTTTATTTTAGAGCCATGCAAATAGGGAAATTATCGCAGGTGGCTACAGTAGATAAATTGAGCCTTGCGCTTACCATAATGCTTTCAATTATATTTTTAGGAGAAACACTTACCTTAAAAACCGCTGTAGGCGCAGGGTTGATAATAGCGGGTTCTTTTGTATTGATCCTATAAAATTTATGCTATTTATTTTTTAATTAAAATATTTAGCTGAAAATTCGATAAATATTTTAAATCCCCACAAAATAATAGAACTATTATTCATAAAGCTTTTCCAGATTCTGCAGCAACTTTTCATGAAGAGCTACCACCTGCGGTATCAATAATTCTTCTTCGGTATTATTTATTACAAAATCGCAGCGGCTCATTTTTTCCTCTTCATTCATTTGCCTGCTCATGCGTGCCAGCACGGCATCTTCACTAATATTATCTCTTTGTATAGTGCGCTGCAGGCGCAAATCGTATGATGCATGCACACCTATTACTAGGTCCAATTCCTTTTGCGCTCCTGCTTCAAAAATAAGCGCAGCCTCTTTAATGGCATAAGGCGTATGTTGTTGCTGCATCCAATGTGCTGCATCTGCTATCGTTACAGGGTGAACAATACTATTTAGTAATGCCGTTTTTGGAGGATCAGAAAAACTAATTTTCGCCAAGTAAGCCCTGTTTAATATATTATTTCTATAACTTTCTTTACCAAAGTTTTTAATGATAGATTGTTTTAGCACAGCATCATTGTTCATTAAATGTTTTGCTGCATCATCAGCATAATACACAGGTATGCCCAGCACTTCAAATATTTTTGCAACAGTAGTTTTACCACTGCCAATACCTCCTGTAAGGCCTATTTTTAACATGAGATTTTAGGTAACTATTATGCAATAATTTATAGGGAGGATTTGCAAAAGAAACTGCAAACTGAATTACTATTTCATTTTTAAAATACCTGCCTCTAATACTTTATTTTACTTCGTTGCATCTACAGCAGCAGTTTTGTTTATGTTTATCGTCCACTCCAGGCTTATGGCACTTCGTTCTATTTTAATATAGCTGCCAGGGCTGGTTTCCAGCTCTATGGTACCATCGTCATTTACCTTATTTATTTTGCCATGAATACCAGCTATCGTTACAATTTTATCCCCTTTTTGCATATCTGCAATAAACTTTTTTTGATCTTTTGCTTTTTTTGCCTGCGGGCGAATCATAAAAAAGTAAAATACCAATATCATTCCTCCCATCATCACCGGTGTTGTCCATGATGAAGTAGCTGCACCTGCCTGTAATAAAATTCCTGCAAAATTCATTGTTCTTAAATTTAAAATTGATAAAATTATTTTTTTTCTACTACCTCGCCAGTAAGTAATAATACAGGGAAAGCCGGTTCTGCATTGCTGTTTACATTAATTGTTTTGTGTGCAGTACCCACCCGGCCTTTGCTGTCAAACTTTACTTTTATAAAACCTGTTTCGCCGGGTTGTATTGGCTGTTCTGGTTTTTCCGGTACAGTACAACCGCAGCTTGCACTCACATTAGATACTATGAGCGGTTTGGTACCCATGTTTTTAAACCGATAGTTGTATTCTACTATTTCGCCGTCAGTTACTTTTCCAAAATTGTATGTACTGTCGATAATCTGCACAGCGGTAGGATCTTTAATTACCATCTGCTTTTTCAAAGGGTCATTTATGGACAGCTTATCATGTTTGCGTACATCGCAGCTTGCAAATAGTATAAGGGCACATCCCGCAGCTATAATTTTTTTTAACATTGTTTATATTTTATCTTTAAAATTTCTTTTTTCAATTTTATTTTCTGCCTGTAATTCTTTGTGAATATTATCCAACAAGCCATTTACAAACTGCCCGCTTTGTGGCGTACTGTAAGCTTTGGCAAGATCTATATACTCGTTTATAGTAACTTTTATAGGAATAGTGCCAAAATATAAAAACTCCGATACACCCATTTGGAGTAAAATAAGATCAAGCGATGCAATACGATCAGCATCCCAATTATTTAGTTTGGGCTTTATCATTTCCAGCGTCTGATCTTTTTTATCTATTACTGTCATCAGCAAATCTTTTGCAAAATCCCATTTTTCTTTGCTTAGTATATCGTGAAAGCTTTGCTGGCCGGGCTTGTTAAGGTAAGCCAGCACAAGCGAGTGCATCATTTCAGCATCATCATCCCAGTTTATAAAATGCTCTTCTATATGACTTATAAAATTATCATCGGGGAGTAAAAGATCCGTAAAAATAAAATCCAGCATCTTCTTTTCACCTTTTTTATCCCGGCTTTGCAACTCAATATATTCATTGTAATCTGGTGTGGCTATCAGTGCCTGGTACATTTTTTTCAGCAGTTCTACATCCAGCATATATTTCAGTTTGGTATCATTTACTACCACTTTAAAACTGGTATCCTCCAATATTTTCCACATGGTTTCATTGCCTGCAATTTTTATGTTTGTAGCAAGATCTGCGGCTGTGGGCAAATGTTTATTGGCTTTTTTATTAGCATCAGTTTCTGCATAGCGGGCTACTTCTGTAATAAAATAAATAAGGTAAGTAAAAAGCTGCCTGCTTTGTTCTATTTTTTTAGTAAGAATTGCAGTTGCTTCTCCAGATCTTACACTATCTCCCATACTGTCTATGGAGTATAAAGTCTGCATTACTTTTATCCTTATATTTCTCCTGCTTAACATCTTCTCTTGCCCTTTTATTGAAGGCGCAAAATTAGGGTATTTAAAAAGATTTAAGAGGTAAGTTTTAAATTAAAGCCAGTTTCAAAATTCAATTCCTGTAAAATTGTCTTGTGTATTTTTTTAAAAAGACAAAACACAACATTTGTCTGCCAACATTTCTTCTTATTTCCTTTGGTATAATATTAGCCTACTTTTGATAAGTTAAAAATTCTTACAAATTTCATTAAAAAAACTTTTTTATGGCTACGTCCAAGAAGCTAAACATTACTCCGCTGCACGACAGGGTTATCGTAAAACCCGCTGCCGCTGAAGAAAAATCTGCAGGTGGTATTATTATACCGGATACTGCAAAAGAAAAACCAAGTCGTGGTATCGTAATTGCTGCCGGCCCTGGCAAAAAGGATGAGCCTGTAACGGTAAAAGCCGGCGATACTGTTTTATACAGCAAATATGCAGGTACAGAAATACAAATAGAAGGTGCAGACCTTTTGATAATGAGAGAGAGCGATATACTTGCAATAGTATAGTATCAAGATGTTAGTATCAAGTATCAAGATCAGTCTTCTTAAAGCTATATTACTTCGATATTGATATCTACTCTAAATGTCATCATTTTACATAAAATAATTTTCAAACTTTGAGTACCACTCTTGATACTCAATACTAAAGTTTAAACAATGAGCAAAATAATTTACTTCGATATAGAAGCAAGAAACAAAATGAAAAAGGGTGTAGATACCCTTGCAAATGCAGTAAAGGTAACGCTTGGGCCAAAAGGTCGTAATGTAGTTATTGAGAAAAAATTTGGTGCGCCAGCTGTAACAAAAGATGGTGTAACAGTAGCTAAAGAAATAGAACTGGAAGATCCTATCGAAAACATGGGTGCGCAAATGGTAAAAGAAGTAGCCTCTAAAACTGCAGAAATTGCCGGTGATGGTACTACAACTGCAACTGTATTGGCGCAGGCTATTATTAGCGAAGGTCTTAAAATGGTAGCGGCCGGTGCAAACCCTATGGATCTTAAAAGAGGAATTGATAAAGCAGTTTCTTTAATAGTGGAAAATTTGCGCAGCCAAAGCCAGACCGTTGGCAACGATTCTAAAAAAATACAACAGGTAGCAACCATCTCTGCAAATAATGATGAAACTATTGGTAAGTTAATAGCTGAGGCATTTGTGAAAGTGGGAAAAGAAGGCGTAATTACTGTAGAAGAAGCTAAGGGTACAGATACAACCGTGGATATTGTAGAAGGTATGCAGTTTGACAGAGGATATGTATCTCCCTACTTTGTGACAAATAGCGAAAAAATGAGTGTAGAGTTACAAAATCCCTACATCCTTATTTTTGATAAGAAAATATCTATGATGAAAGATATTTTGCACATTCTGGAAAAAGTAGCACAAAGCGGTCGCCCGTTATTGATTATTGCAGAAGATTTAGAAGGAGAAGCATTGGCTACCCTTGTGGTAAACAAACTACGTGGTACGCTAAAAGTGGCTGCTGTAAAGGCTCCGGGCTTTGGTGACCGTAGAAAAGAAATGATGACGGATATTGCTATTCTTACTGCTGGTACTGTAGTGAGTGAAGAACTGGGTCATAAACTGGAAGGCGTAGAATTAACAACATTAGGCCAGGCTGCATCTGTAACTATAGATAAAGACAATACCACAATAGTAGGAGGCAAAGGTGCTAAAAAAGATATTACTGCAAGGGTAAATCAAATAAAGGCGCAGGTTGAAAACACAACTTCTGATTATGATAAAGAGAAATTACAGGAGCGTTTAGCCAAATTAGCTGGCGGTGTTGCAGTATTGTATGTAGGTGCTACTACCGAGGTAGAAATGAAAGAGAAAAAAGATAGAATGGATGATGCCTTACATGCAACCAGAGCTGCCGTAGAAGAAGGAATTGTACCAGGCGGCGGTGTTGCATACATTCGTGCTTTGGTAGCATTAGATCCTAGAGTAAAAGGGCAAATTGCTGATGAAACTACAGGTATGGCTATTGTTCGCCGGGCTATTGAAGAGCCGTTAAGAGTTATAACTGCAAATGCAGGTGTAGATGGTTCTATTGTTGTAGAAGCTATCAAAAACGGTAAAGGAGATTATGGTTACAATGCAAGAACAGAGCTGTACGAAAATTCTATGTTTAAAGCAGGTATTATAGATCCTACAAAAGTAGCTCGTGTTGCATTGGAAAATGCTGCCTCTATTGCAGGTATGTTGCTTACTACAGAATGTGTAATAGCAGATAAGCCAAAAGATGAAGCACCACATAGCCATGGCGCACCAGATATGGGTGGTATGGGCTACTAGATTTTAGATAGAAGATTTATACACTAAATAAATGCATGTCCCCTCTGATTCTTTCGGAGGGGATTTTTTTTGCTTTATTTCTAATCATGTTCTACTCTTCTCTATAAAGTTTGTAGTATATCCTAAAGATTTTTGTAGTTAAATACAATATTGATAATTAAAATACGTTTAACCATCAAACCTTTGAAAATGAATATCCGAATACGGTATACTTTTGTATTTGCCTGCCTGGCTACTACATTGTTTTCCTGCTATACAAGTAAAAACAATACATTAAATCCTGAAAATACTCCTGATAAAAACATTGTAAAAACAGATTGTTTTGTAGAATTTAATAATGGAGAAATTAAAAAATTTTCCAGCATAAAACTAGTTACAGGTGTTTTTGTATCGCCCTATTTATTGGCAGATGGAGAATTAAAAATATTATCCGCACAAATAAAAGCTTATAAAGATGAAAAATTTTATGCTATTGCTCAGCGGGAATTTTATACGCAAGGTAAAGGACATATATCTACACATGTTTTGCCGGGCTTTGCTATTAGAGAAATAAAAGGTAACCTGAATTTGTATTCATTGCAATTTTATAATCTAGGAACAGTTCATAAAAAATTCTTTTTGCAAAATGGTAATGATGGAAAAATTGTTCCTTATTCAGCCGAAATCTTATCTGAATATTTTAAGGATAACAAAGAAATTTCTAATTATATGAGCAAGCGTAAAAAGAAAATTAATTCCAAAGAATTATTATCACTCGTAGAGAATTATAACAACAGCGCATCTATTTCTAAAAATTAATAGTTGCTAAAAATAAAATTTCTGCCGGCTGCATTATGTGCAGACCGGTTTTTTTTGTTTATTTAGTTAACTCCTTAATAAAAATTGGGATGTAAGTATTTTTTTATTTCTCTTTCTCAGCCAATTTATATTAAAAAAAAATACTTACTAATTCCATACAATTAGTTTAAATTTGGAATGGCTCAATTTTAACCATTTTACCATCTAAAAATTAATATTATGGAACTGCAAAACAATTTCTTCTTACGTAGCCCTGGTGGCGAAAATGAAGGCGGTAGTAATCCTGCTAATGAAAATAAAGATGTAGAACAATCAGTAATAGAAAGATCAGGAGAGGCAAAACAAAAAGGGAAAAGTTTTTTCAGTAAAATTAGAGAGGCGCTCAAAGACTGGTCCAATCAGGATCAGGCAGATCAGCAATTTGACGATACGAGAGTATAAGTATTCACATTTTTAATATTGTGCCACAGAAATTTTCTGTGGTTTTTTTATTTCATAAAATCAGTATTATGGCAAACATCAATTTTACTACAATAGATTGGGATAACATTACTAAAACGGTTCATGCAGGAGAAACGGGAACTGGCTTTTGGCAAACCCTGCAATTCGATGGATTAAGAATGCGGATTGTAGAATATAGTCAAGGATATCTTGCAGACCACTGGTGCAAAAAAGGCCATATTGTTCATTGCCTGGAGGGAGAATTTGTAAGTGAACTACATAAGGGCGAAAAATTTACATTAGTCAGGGGAATGACATATGTAGTTTCTGATGAGTTAAGTACGCATCGTTCTATATCAGAAAAAGGAGTGAAGCTTTTAATTATTGACGGAGATTTTTTAAAATGATAAAACGGTTAACATTTTTTAAATCCGTTAACCATTTTACCGAATTATTTTCTTTTATTACCTGCAACAGCAATATAATAAAGCGGAATACCGGCGAGTACGATAGCCAGTCCCCAGCCTGCGTATAATGGTTTAAAATAAATAAGCAGCCCGCAAAAAGCTATAGCCATAAAAATATAAAGTGCAGGTAATACCGGGTAACCAAATGCTTTGTAAGGCCGCTCTGCATGGGGTAATTTTTTTCTTAAAACAAAAATACCGTAAATGGTGAGGGCATAAAAAAGAACTACTACAAATGATATCATATCCAGCAAGTCTCCATACCGCCCACTTAGACAAAGTACAGATGCTACCGCACATTGCATCCAAAGGGCTATTTCCGGCACATCATTTTTATTAAGGGTGCCCGTTTGTTTAAAAAATAATCCATCTTTTGCCATAGTATAATATACTCTTGCACCTGCCAGTATAAGCCCGTTGTTACAGCCAAAGGTTGATATCATAATCATTACCGCAATAATATATGTTCCAATGTTTCCAAAAATAGCTTTCGATGCACTTACAGCCACTCTGTCCTGCGGTGCAGATGCAATATCATGAAGGGGAAGCACACTCACATACATGAGGTTTGCTGCTACATAAATGATGGTTACTATCAGCGTTCCTAAAAATAAGCTAAGCCCTATATTTCTTTTAGGGTTGCGTACTTCTCCCGCTATAAAAGTTACATTATTCCAGGCATCGCTGCTAAAAATAGAACCTACCATAGACGCTGCAATAGCACCCATTACTGCACTTCCGGCTATACCACCTATTACATTTCCATCTGCATTGCGTGCTTTCATAGTCCAGGCATCCTGCCAGTTAGCATTCCATATTTCGCCTTTTGCAGCCAGCAAAAAACCAAAAATAATCAGCCCAAAAAGCGATAGCAATTTTACCACGGTAAAAGTGGTCTGAATCATTTTACCTCCTTTTATACCTTTTGTATTTATATAAGTAAGAAAAACGATAAGGGCTATAGAAACGAGCTGTGCGGTATGAATTTTTATACCAATAAACTGGATCAAAATATTTTCATCTGTCATTTCCAAAGCAGGTATAAAGTAACCGGCAAATTTACTGAAAGCCACGCCTACTGCAGCAATGGTGGCTGTTTG
>JANXXM010000106.1 GCA_025350645.1 Ferruginibacter sp. | reverse complement strand
TAAACATTTGCACATCTTAACGAATGCGGCAATTCCAGGAGTATCTTTAGACCAATATAGAGTTGACCATATTTATTGTTTTAGGGTACAATAACAATCATTATTATTTACGATTAGTAAAATTGAACATCAGGGAATGCGCTATAATTTAATTGATAATAGGAATGGTGTTGCACTACCATTTGGGTTTAATACAGACGATGTAAGCGGCTATACAAATCAGCAAATATTCAATGCTTTACAATCTGATGTTCGCTCCATTCCTGCTTTTAGAGATAGATTATTACAGCAAAATGGCAATAACCAAGCAGCTAACGTAAACTTATTATTTCAACAATATGGATACTAAAAATATAAAAAAGACATTGCTGATTACAGCAATGCCTTTTCTTTTTGCAGCGAGTTGCAGAAAAAATACAACGAAACCTTGCAGTAGTTATACACCTTATACCTTTAAAGCGACGTCTGTATTTAGCAATGAAAAGGAAAATTATCAAGTTGGAGATACAATATTCTTGAGTTCAGAATTTTCAAAGATTTTAATTGATTATACAACAGTAAACAATAATATCATTGATTATGGCAACTCTGTTGGCATATATGGAGGAATTGGTATTGCTTATTTGGATAGCATATCACATCAACCAAAGCCAGCAAAAGATAGTTTTTCATTTGTTCCATTAATTGGGAATTTTCAGGATCTGCCTATAAATCAAAATAAAGGCGTATCTACAAAATATTCAGAATTACAGACATCGTACAAATTTAATGCTGGATTTATTTGTAAGAAAAAAGGTATCTATTGGATTTCAGTTGACGAACTATCATCAAGCGGTCTTGCAAATAAGGACTGTACTAATGCAACTTTTTCTATGACGTTATTAAATATAAATAAACATGAGAGCTTGTTTCAAAATGCATTATTACAAACTCCTTCACCATTAGCACTTTCAACAATGTATTGCTTTAGGGTAAATTAGCCCGATAGATTTAAAAAGAAATGGGTATTAAAATTGTAAATTCTTATAAACATTTCCATGTCTTAACGAATCCAGTAATTCCAGTTATAACTTTAAATCATACAAAGTTGATCATATTTATTGTTTTAGGGAACCATAGAAATGATGTTGCATTATCATTTGGATTTGTGACAAATAATGTAAATGGTTATACAAATCAGCAAATATTTAATGCACTTCAATCTGATGTTCGCTCAATACCAGCTTTCAGAGACAGATTATTACAACAAAATGGCAATAACCAAGCGGCTAACGTAAACTTATTATTTCAACAATATGCATACTAAAATTATAAAAAAGGCATTGCTGATTACAGCAATGCCTTTTCTCTTTGCAGTGAGTTGTAAAAAAAAGGGAACTTCCTGCCCTGCTAACTATACAACGTATAATTTTGATGCAATCGCAAATATATCTCCCCATAAAATAGTTTATAACTTAGGAGATACTATTTATTACGTTTCTACAATATCTAAAAGTTTACTTGATAAAATTTCTAATCAACAAATTGATTATTCAAATGCTGTTTCAATAATAGGTGATAATGGCATTAGTTTCATAGACACTATTGCAAAAAAGTTAGTTCCTGCAAGAGATAGTTTTAAATTGGTAGCTTTAATGGGTAGCTTTATTGAAGAGCCGTCAAATTTAAGAGGGGGTATTAATATTGTTTATTTAGATCAGGGAAATAATTATCAGTTTACAGGGTTATTTATTTGTAAATCAAAAGGCATTTTTTCGTTTGGAACTGGAGACTTGTTATGCCAAGGGTTAAAAGGAAAAGATTGTACTAAAGCTACATTTTTTACAAATTTATCCAATAATGACAATCATATTCAGTTATATGAGAATTCTCTGAATGTAACAGTTTTGCCAGAAGGAATAAAAAGAATTTATTGTTTTAAAGTTCAATAAATGAAAATAGAAAAATCTATAAATACATTAAAAATTATGTTGCTGTGTGCAGCAACTCAATTACTTTTCGCAGCTAGTTGTAAAAAGTCCAATACAACAAAACCTTGCAGTAGTTATACAGCTTATTCATTTAAAGCAAATGCTGAATTTTTAAATGAGAAAGAGATATATAATATAAATGATACTATTACATTAATTTCAATACTGCCAAAGATATTAATAGATTATTCTACTCCAAATACCCAGCAAATAGAATATAGTAATGCTATAAATTTAGGAGGAACTTTTGGCATCGTGCTATTAGATTCTATAAATCATGTGTTTGTCCCAGCAGTTGATAGTTTTAGTATTATTGTTAATACAGGTTCAATTACAACCGTTATCAATCCCAATCAAAATATTTCATTACTTTTTCAAGAGAAAAATTTAAATTATCAACTTTCTGTGAAAATAATAGCGAAAAAAAAAGGTAATTATCAAATTGGGTTAACAGACTTAGGTAGTACTGGAATTAGAGGGAAAGATTGCACTAATGCTGGTTTTGATACTAAAATAATAAATGCTAATAAACATTTGCACATCTTAACGAATGCGGCAATTCCAGGAGTATCTTTAGACCAATATAGAGTTGACCATATTTATTGTTTTAGGGTACAATAACAATCATTATTATTTACGATT
>JANXXM010000079.1 GCA_025350645.1 Ferruginibacter sp. | reverse complement strand
ACAGGTTATAAAAAATTCCAATGCAGGATGGGTGGTTATAATGGCAAGTTTTATCAACTTATTTGTTGGCTACTACTTTATTTAAAAGTATGGCTAGTTTTTCTGTTACCGCTAAAGCCGAGTATTCATTAAACAACGATTGATTGATCTGTTCCTTTTTAAAATTATTTTTAAAATGTAGAAAATTATTAAAAGCTGCAACAAAATTTTCTTTAATTAAATCTGTATCATTTTCACCATTAAAATCCAATACCACTCCTGCATTGGAATTTTTTATAACCTGTACTGCACTGCTGGCACTGTGTAATACTGCTAAAATTGGTTTGGCTGAAAGTACTGCCTGATAAACTTTTGAGGGAGTGTAATGCGGTTCTGTACTACCTAAAATAAATACTGCATCAGCAATGTTTAAGTGTACCAATACATCTAAATATGGAATACGTGCAGGGTATTCAAATACTGTCTCGTTCCACAAACCATATTTTTCTGCTAAAGGTTCAATATTAAATCCCTCTTCGTCATCTGGTTTTTTGCCGGTGCCAATAAAATGAAATTCTACTTTTTCAAATACAGTTTTATTTGCAACAATTGCTTGAAACATTTTTTCTAATGGTAAATATGCTTTGGGCAACATAGCACCTGCATAAACAAATTGAAAAATATCTTTTTTGTTTTGAAAAAGGTAAGGCTCAATATTTAATGTCGAAACAATTTCATGGTCTCTTACTTCGCCACCGTAAGGCATTGCGCCAGTTACAATATTTTTTAAATGTATATTTCTATCTAATACTGATTGGTAATATCCTTCTGCCACGCCAGTTATGAGCGATGCTTTTTTAAGAGCAATTGGCTCTAGCAATTTTGCCAGTTTTGTACTAAACCAATGTCTGTTAAATAGTTTTTCACTACCCGGAAAAGAATGCACCCATGGATCAATGTAATCAATACCATATTTTATACCGGTAGAAATGTGTAGTCTTCTGCCAAGCAACGCACAATAAAATGATGGAATAGGTATAAACAAAAAATCAAAATTTTCTTTTTGTAATAACTGCTTTGCTCTTTTATATAACGATTGAAATCCTCTTAACCCTATATCACCAATTAATCTTTTTTTACCCAATTTTTTTGCAGTTACTTTTTCAATTCTTAAAGTTGAAGGCAAAAGTTTTTCTAAATTTCTGTCTAATTTTTCTTCATAATAATCTTCATGTACGGTGAGCACAACCGGCTCCCAACCAAAAGTTGGAAGGTGCTGTGCAAATAATCTGGCTCGGTGTACACCTGCTAAATTAGACGGCGGAAAATGCGGATATAGGATTAAGATTTTTTTCAATGGATGATTGCTAGTAATTTTTTTGATTCGTTCTCCCAGTTAAATATATTTTTTGCCAAATCGTAATTACACTTTTTTTGTTGGCTTAAATTTTCTTTATTAAGATAAAAATTAATTTTTTCTACAAGTTCGTTTACATCGCCTACAGCAAAAGAAACTCCTATTTTATGTTCATTATTAAATGCATGTTGCATGCTAGTGTTAGAAAGTATTATAGCATTACCGGCAAGCAAATAAGTAAAAACTTTATTGGTTAAACAAATATCTCTGTTGAAAGGCTCATTTATTTCTAATGCCATACCCACATCAAATTGCGATGCAAAAGTGGGCAAATCATTTGGAGGTATAATTCCTGCAAAATGTATATTGGATAATATTTCAGCGTAATTTAATTTTAGATAATCTGTAAAATCAGTATTGCATCTGCCTGCAAGTGTTAAATGGATTGATGAATTATTTATAACTTTCAACGCTTTAATTAAAATTTCAAGCCCTCTATTTAGTCCAATTGTTTGGCTAAACCAAAATAAATTGAGGGTATTATCATTAATATTTTTTTCTTTAAAATTTGGCTGTTGTGTTAATGGGAAACAATTAAGTAATGTAATTACTGGAATATTAAAATGAGGGTGTGAAAGTTTGGTTTCTCTTGTAATAAAATCGCTTGCAGTACTATAATAAGATAAAGATGGAATGTATTTATTTTCTAAAAAAACAATTCTTTCTATAGTTTTTTCATCATGCCCTTCACCCCTGTAATAATCTTCAAAATCGAAACCTGCTTTTGCAGTGTTATGCTTTGCTGCTTTTGCAGCTATTGCCAAAGCCCCAAGGTTATGCCCAATATACCAATCTGCCTTTATTTTTTTTGCGGCGTGTAATAATTCATTATAAGCTCTTGCTTGTGCTTTTTCAGCTATTAAAAACTTATTGCCGGCATACTTACTTAAAATATTGTTTAGTTTACATCTAAGTCTGGTAAATAAATAAGTGTTTTTATTTTGTGTTTGCCCTCCACCAATCATTTTAAATGACCATGCAACATTTTTTAATAAAACATCATCTTTTTCTTTTGCCCATTGTATAAAAAAACTGTACAACACAGTAACATCAAAACCTGCTGCTTGTAATGCATCTGCCTCCTTTACCACACGTGGGTTTACAGATGGCTGACCTGTTGTAATGAGAACTATTTTTTTGTTGGTCATCAATCAGGCAAAAAGATTAATATATTGTTGCGCAATAACTTTTACATCAAATCTTTCTTCCGCTCTTTTTCTACAACCTGCCCTGCTTAAAAAATTTAATTTTCTTATTGCTTCTATCATTTCTTCTTTGTTGTTCACTTTATACCCTGTAATGTTTTCATCTATCACTTCATTTACAGATCCTCTGTTAAAGGCAATAACCGGTGTTCCACAAGCCATTGCTTCAATCATTACAATACCAAAAGGTTCGTTCCATTCAATTGGCATAAGCAAAGCTTTACTTTTACCAAGCCATTCATTTTTTTGCACATCATTTACCTGCCCAACATATTTTATTTTTAACCCATCAATTTGTGGTTGTATTTGTTCTTCAAAATATTTTTTTTCATCTTCCAACGGTGATACGTTTCCTGCAATAATTAATTTGTTACCTGTTTCTTTTGCTATGGCAATAGCAGTATGGCAACCTTTTATTTTTTCTATGCGCCCAAGAAAAATAAGTGGTGCGTTATTGCCTACATCTTCTTTTAAATTGTAAGCATTAAAATTAATAGCATTGTAAACTGCATGCCATTTTCCTTTAGCTCCGCTCCTACTTATTAAATTATTACTACAGCCTGTAAAAATTATATTCTTATGAGGCAGCCTAAGCAATTTATTAATATTACTACCAGTTATTTCCCTGCCATAAGTCATTATCTTTTTTACATTACTGTTCCAAACAGGTAATAAATAAATGAGCCTGCCAAAGTTGTGAATAATATCAAAATCGTTTCTATGTTTCCATAAAAATTTCCATGCGGTAAGTATAGCTTTATTAGCATCTTTTTTTGTGGGAGGAAAACCAGCTTTACCCAAACCATGTGTGGTGCAATTTGGTATGTAAGATCCATCAGTAATTAATAAATGCACTTCATGCCCAAGTCTATTATATTCTTTTGCAAACATCTCCACCAATCGCTCATGCCCACCATAGCCAGCCACAGGTATAAGTATGCCGGGGTCCATCATTATTAATATTTTCATTTGCACATTATCATTTACCATTCACAATTGTTTTATAGTACTGCTTATCAGAAGAAGCTTTTGTGCTGTTTTGAAAAAACTAATTTAAAACTAATTAAGCTATTAAACAGATGCTAAAATCGATTTATACAATTGTGTATGTTCGTTTGCTACTTCGCTAAAAGTCTTAACAGTAGGTATATATTGCTTGGCATTTTCAATTAATGATGGATCATTTATTAATTGTTCCAATTTATTTTTTAAATCGTTGCTGTCATTAAAATTAAAGAGCCATCCGTTTTTACCATCTGTAATTTGCTCTGCATTGCCGTAAACATTAGAAGCTAGTACTGGTATGCCCGCTGCAAAAGCTTCTTGTATTACTAGCGGGCTCATTTCGCATATTACAGAAGGAAGGCACAATACATTATAGCTACCAAGTGTACTAATTATTGAGGATGGTTGAAGTACTCCCATCCATCTTATATTTTTATTGGAGGCGGAAAACGCTTTCCATTTGGTAAAATAAACTTCATCATTTATAGGGCCAAAAATATCAAGCGAAACATTTTGATTTGGCATTTCCATTAATGCTTTTAATAATAAATGCAATCCTTTTAATTCATTTATTCTGCCAATAAATACCAGTTTTAAAATGGTAATATTAGTAGATGCTTCTTTAGATAATGGCATACCGGCTAAGCCCTGAGATATGTACTGTACTTTTTGTGGGGGAACATTATTAATTTCTAAAACATTTTTATACCATTTTGTAAGCACAACAATTTTATCTGCCAACGCTACCATTTCATGTAAATCATTTTTAAGTTTTTCAATTACAAAAGGGTAACCAAAGGCGGTGCCAATGCTGTTATTCCATTTACGGGTGTTGTATTGTAGTGCGTAAGTAAATGCTGCAATGGGAAATAAAATACTTTTTTTAATACCCGTAATTCCTTTGTCTGTAAACACACAACTTGTGCATTTTAAAACATCAATTAATCCATTACAAGGCCCTTTATTTTTAAACAATAAATTATTTGTTTTACAAGTATAGCCAGCTAAATGAAATGTTATTACAATTTTTTTTGTAAATTTTTTTACTGCTCTTACATGATGAATACTTACACCATTACTACCACCAACGGTATGAAAATGAATAATATCTGGCTGTATATTTTTAATAACATTTACAAAATCTGTTACACCATCTGGCGCTATATCGCCTGCAATAACGCCTCTACTTAAAAATGTACCTTCGGCAAATTTTATAATTTTTATATCATTGTAGAAATAGGTTTCATTAATTTTTTTTTCAAAATTTGGAATAATAACGGTAACATCATTCCCTTTTTGTTGCATTGCTTTTGCGAGGGTGTACACATAAACCTCTGTACCGGCAACCTGCTGTGGTAAAAAATTATTGAGTGTGTAAATTATCCTCAATGATTTTGTTTATAGTGTGCTTTTAAAATTTTTAAGGCCAGAAAAGGTTTACCTTTTTTAAAAAAAACTTTTAAAAGGTTTAAGTAAAATATTTTTTTAGTGTTGTATAAAATTTTTTTGTTTTTGCTAATTGATAAAGGAGAATGATTAGTGATTATATCTTTTATGAAATTATGATTATGCAAAATATTAAAATAATTTTCTTTGTTTTGATTATATACCTGACCATCATGTTCTCGCCATTTAAAAAGACTTGGCTCTATAGCAACCACCGGGGCATACGCTGCAAGTTTTAATGATAAATGATTGTCTGCTGGCATACCAAATTCTTCAAAACCTTTTACATGTTCAAAAAGTTGTTTTTTTATAATTAGCCCGCTTGGTCCTGTAAAAAGCAAACCTCCATTAAAAAAATGTGTATTAAAAGCGTCTGTTGATGTTATAATGAATGGAAAATTTTTTTGTGCTTTTCCTATGGTATGGCAAAAACCTAAACCTGCTGCAGGGTAATATTCCATTGCATTTACCATTAGCTCCAAGCCATTAGGCTCAATGGTATCGTCAGAATCTAAATATTTTAAATAAGTGCCTTTGGCATAAGATGCTGCTTTATTTCTATTTGCAAATTGCCCAAGATTTGCCGGGTTTTGATAATACACAATCCTATCTTCTACCGCTGCATATTTTTTTGCAATTGCCGCTGTATTATCTGTTGAATTATCATCTACAATTATTAATTCAAAGTTTTTAAAAGTGGAGGCAAGTACACTTTCAATAGCTTCGGCAATATATTGCTCACGGTTAAAAGCAGTCATTAAAACGCTTAATACTGGTTGTGTCATTTAATAAAGTTTCTTATTGTTTTAGTAATAAAATTGGGAATGAGTGGATGATCTAATCTACTACCATAAACTTTATTTGGGTTTTTTATTTTTTTGGAGGAGGCTGATTGAAGTATAATATCTTCTATTTGTGAGGTATTTAAACTTGGGTTAAATAAATGATTAGCACTTATAGCGGCTTCACTCCCCATCGTTTTTAGGAGATTTCTGTTTCGGTGTAACAATATTATTTTATCAGCATAAGTTTTAAAATTATTCAATTCTATATAAAATCCATTTTCCCCTTCCATTAATAATTCGGCAGTGGCGTTTCGCCAATTAGTTACCAATGGTACTAGAGATGCTTTCATACTTTCTACTAAAGTAACAGGTAAACCCTCATTTTTACTAGGCAAAATGAATATATCCATTTGCTCCAATATTTTAAAAACATGGTCATTTTCTAACCAAGAATAATGGCGTACGTTTTGAAGAGTTTTTAATATATTAATACCTATTATGTCGTTTTCTGCTAACTCTCCAACAATATTCCAAGATACCTCTATATTATTTTGTTGTAGTATTTTATCTATACTAGAAACTAATGCAAAGTTTTTGTTAGGGTCAGACAAATTTTTTACAATGTAGAATAATTGCAAAATTTTAGTTGCATTGTTTTTTAAAAGAGGTTTAATACTAGGCACTGGGAAATAACATTTGTGAATATCCAACTTTTTATCTGGGAATATATATTGCATCTTCTCAAAAATAGAAGGGCTTACACAAATAAATTTATCTATAACAGCACTATTTTTTTTTGACAATTCATAATAATAATCATAATCACCATGTAAGAAATGTATTAAAGGATTTTGCAGACCGAGGTTACTACACATTCCTAATGCTATCCAATCATGTGATACAATAAACACATTCTCATTTTGTATAAATTTTTTTAATTCTTTACAGGTATAATAAAAATTCCATTTTGGAGAATAGTAAAACACATTTATACTTGCTGCATCTCTAACTTTTGGAAGTAAAAAATTTTTTGAGTGGTGAATATTTACTGTAAATATTATATGATGCTCGATAAACGGATTACTAGAAAATTTTATTATGTTAGAAATGACCGACAAAACACCGCCACCATTTTCATTATAAAAGTGAAAAAACTTTTTTTTAACTGGTTCTTTATTTATAATGTTTGTGTTCAATGCTAAATTAAAATGAGATTTTAGATGATTTGTAATTATTAATTACGCTATAAAAATGTGCTTCCATTTTTTTTCCTATAATATCATTATTATAATCTGAAAGAATTTTAGCTCGGGCAATTTTGCCGTATTGCATGCGTAGTTCATCATTATTTAACAATGAAATGATGTAATTAGCTAATTGTTTGTAATCTAAAGGATCTACAATTATACCTGCACCATTTTCAAGCATTGTTTTCATACCACCTTCTTTAGTGCCAATAACAGCCCTACCCGCAGCCATAGCTTCGGCACAAACTAACCCGTAATTTTCCCATAAGCTAGGAAATGTACAAACCGATGCAGTAGAAAGTTCATCTAAAAAATGATCGTATTCAAGAGGACCAAGCAATGAAATATTTTTCGAAAATTTTGATAATTGCTTTTTTATATAATCTGACATTTTAATTTTCTTTCTAGAATAATATCCGTCGTTTCCGATGATTTTAAATAACACATTAGGATGTGATTTAATTACCAAAGGAATAGCTTTTATCAGATTTACAATACCTTTCTGAACATCCAACCTACCAGCAAACAACACAATTTTATTTTGCAAATTGGAGATTGGAATACTTAGTATTTTATTTGGTGGTGTAAAAGGATAAGGAATAACTTCAATTTTTTGTTGATCTATTTTCCAAGCATTCTGTATTATTATTTTAATGGCAGGTGCGGGTGCAACTATAGCATCCGATAATTCTGTAATCAAAAAATCTTTGTCGGCTTTGTAATTGTATTTACCAATATAGTTATACTTACCTCTTCTTAATGCACCTAAAAAAAATCTTATTTTTGTAAATAAATGAGTGTAAAAATTATTAAGTTTCATTTGTAAAAATAACGGCATGTGTAATTTTACAACTAGAGGAAGTAATGGAAATTTTTGTTTTATTAATAAACCACTCGAGTTTATTTCGGGGCTTTCTAATATATCAAATGGCTTATCTGTATGCCGCATATCAAAAATTGATAAGCAGTCAGTTCTAAATTGTTCAGGATTAGTTGTCAAAATTCTATGAATGTAAACCTCATCAATCATTTCACTAATACTTCTTGTATTACTTCCACAAAATACTTCTACACTATGACCTCTTTGCCTCAACATTAAAGCCGCTTGTTGTACATAAGTTGCAATACCGCCCTTTGCAATATCAGGAGGGTACTCATAAGTAACAAATGCTATTCTCATTAGTTATTTAATTTAATGGCAATGTTTCTAATTTTTTTATTGGTAAGCACAAAATATTTTAAAAAAAATAATTTTTTAAAATAGCATTTTAAATAAAATCTAAAGAGTCCTTTTTTTTGAGGTAATAATTTACAATTGGCAACTATTGCTCTTGTAAAAGCTGATTTTAAATCTTTGTCCTCAAATTGTTCAAGGGGAAAAAAACTTTTTATATAAACATAATAATTTTCGATATGATTTTTTTCTAACCCTTTCCATCGAGTATCTGCACCTGCATGGTCATAGGCTATAACAAGATCTTCGTCTATATATGAACAGCCATAATTTTTACCTAATTCAAAAAGCATCTGTCTATCGCCAAGCATAGAAAAAAAATCTATATCGAACCGAGCAAACTTTGTATGCTTACAGTTATAGAGAACAGATGCTAAACTCAAGGTTTTTCCTATGATGACCATTTTAACTAAATCCTTTATATTTTCATGGAAAAATTGAGGTATGGTTTCTTGAAACTTAAATTTTATTTCATCTTCTAATTTAAAAAAATCCATCCGGCATCCTACCCAAGCAATTTCATTATTAATTTTATATGCATTTACCAATTTTGTTATTAAATGAGGGTGCATCACATCATCCTCATGAAAAACCATTTTATATTTTCCTTGCACAGGGTAATGGATGCAATTAACCATGTTTGGCACAGCTCCTAAGTTATTTTTATTTATAACCCGTTTAATATTTAAAGATGAGAAGTTTTCCAATATCCCAGCATAAGAAATTGTACTCACATCATCTACAATTATAATTTCTACATTTGAATAGGTTTGTGTGGCTATACTTTGTAAACATCTCCGCAAAAAATGCGGTTGATTAAAGCATGGTATTAAAATGCTTACTAAAGGCTCAAACAGCATTTTTGCGCTTAATTTTTTTTGCAATAAAATTGATGGATCTAATAAGATTATTACTCATCAATTTATTGAATCCGTTTTTATAATATTCGTAATCGTGGTATAATGACAGCGGATCCTTAAATAATGTTTCATACAAATGAAAATGCTTGAGATAAATTTGTTGTTTAGTAATTTGTTTTTCACTGGTTGTCATTTTTCTTATCATAGAATTATTTATGATTCTATAATAAAAAACAAGCTCATCAATAAAATACACCTCTCTTTTAAGCGAGATTATAGATAACCAAAAATCCCAATCTTCCCAGCCATAACAAAAAGTTTTATCGTATCCTCCTGTTAAATCATAATCTTCTTTTTTAAACATAGCAGAAGCATAAATTTTGTTGGCAATAAGCATTGACTTTAATTCATACTTTTCTAAAATCCACTCTTCGTTTCTTTCTCCAAATAAATGTGCTTTTCCATATACAATACCTACATCTTTTTTGGTTTCAAAAATATTTACTGCTTTAGTAATATAACCTGCCGCAATTTTATCATCAGCATCTAGTGGCAATAAATATTTTCCTTTACTGTTTTCTATAGCAATATTTCGGGCATTGGCTAATCCATTATTATTTATATGAATGGCACGAACTTTTTGATGAATAATTTTTGAAATTATTTCTTTAGAATCATCTTTAGACCCATCGTTTACAATTACTATTTCAAAATTTTCGTACGGTTGATTTAAAACAGATTGAACTGCTTCGTTTATATATTTACCATGGTTATAACATGGAATAATTACAGATACTAAAGGTGTTTGCATTTGTTTATAGTTTCTGTATAAGCATTTAAAATTTTTTCTTGTAATTTATTTGATTGATGCATTTGATGAAGTAATAATTTTCCATTTTCGGCAATTTTTTTTGCCTGATTAATATGCATATATACCCAGCAAATTTTTTTAACAATATCCTTTGCATTTTTACTTTTAACTATTAATCCATTTTGTTTGTGAGTAATTATTTCAGGAATACCGCCTACTTTAGATCCGATTACTAAACGTCCAGCATTTAAAGCTTCAAGTATTACTGTAGGGTAGTTTTCCCATAAGCTACAGCAAATTATTATATCTGTATCTGCCAAATAAGATGGAATGGCATCTAAAGCAACTTTACCAGTTAGTTCAATATTTTTTGCAAATTTTTTTGTTTTTTGAATTAAATATTCTGTCATTAATTGAGATTCTTCAAAAGGAGAAAATGAATCTTCACCAATAAATCGAAATTTTAAATCTGGCATTTTTTTTAAAACTTTTGGTATCGCATCTATAAGATCTAAAATTCCTTTTAACACTGATAGTTTACCTATAAACGTTATTCTTTGGGTAGTAAAATTACAACGACCTGCATCACTATGATTCAACCTTACATAAGGGTTTTGTACAATTGCCATTTTGCTAAATGGTATAATCCAATCTATACTTATTTTTTTTGCTAATGCGTATGAAGGAGAGATTATGTGATCTGCTAATTTTACATTTAAGTGTTCAACATCATCATTTTTATTGTAAGAAAAATTCTTTTTATTGAATATAATTTTTTTTAAAAATCGCTTAGTTTTTGAAACAAAATTTTTTGAATGAATATATTGTTCGTGATAATTTTGAAATTTTTTAACTAGAAAGGAAGGAGAATGCAACTTAACCAAATACGGTAATGTAGGAAAAGCTTGTTTTAAAAAAAAACCATCTGCTCCATAATCTGCTGCTTCCATAACATCGAAACCTATTTGTGCATGCAACTTTGAAAAATGAGCAACAATCTCTTTTCTGAACGTAACTAATCCGTCCGTCTTTATTCTAATAACTTCTACTCCATTCGAATTATAATTTCTATTCTCATCATTTGTGGAGGTAAAAACATATACCTTATTATTTAAGTTTGCCATGCACTGCGCTACTTGTTGGGTATATGTTCCTATACCACCTCCGGCAGTATCTGGTGGGTACTCATAAGATATATAAGCAATTTTTAAAATAATTTATCGTAATTTTTTTATTTGTTTAAGTATCCACCTTTTTGTTTTGTGAAACGGACTGCTGTAAACCATTATTTGCATCTGCGTATTTACCCATTGCTGCCAACCACTGTAATATTCAATCTTATAATTCTCTCGTATATAATTTTCTGCAAACTGATATTGCTGCCCTGCATAACGAATTTTTGTAGCCCGCTTATCTTTATTAGATTTAGAATAGATATGATTATGATGCAAAACTACATCATATATTAATGCAGCTTTTACTGGTTGCCCTACCATGAGCCCCCTTATACTGAACTCAAAATCTTCTAATACAGATATATCACTATTATATAAACCTAAACGGGTAAATAATGATTTAGAAACCAATGAGGCACCGCCAGGAAAACAATTAGTATTATTGTCTGTAACTTCCTCGCCTACTACAGTGTTATTTAGCAGGTTATATTTATGAAATTTAATGTCAGCATTTTCATGTACATTGTACAATTGAGGTATAAATACTTCGTAATAGGATTCGTTTTGTAAATGAGGAAGTAATTTATCGTACCAGTTTTGGGTAATGATTTTAATATCGTTGTCAAGAAAAAAAATCCAGCTTTCATTTATCTGAGAAATTAAAAAATTTCTTCCTCTTGCGGGACCAAGATTTTCTTTTGAGTGGATAAATATTAAGTTTGGATGATGTTTTGTGGCTGCGTGTAAAGATTGGAAAGAACCCGCAGAAGAATTATTATTTAAAATATAAATTTTTGTACGGTTATCAACAGCACTTTCTATGCACTCAATGGTTTGTAAAACTTTTTCAAAGAATATAATTGCAACGGCAATCGTCATTTATATTTCATTTTTAATAGCGTACACCATACCAGATACTCTACCATCGTAAAATAACGATATGCAGGTGTAACCTAATTTTTTAAATTCATTCACTATCCCATCACAACCTTTGTAATGCCATTCAATCATATACAAAGAAGGTATGCCTAGCAAATTAGCAGTAAGTAATCTTTCTAAAATTTCATATTCTGCACCTTCACAATCTATTTTAAAAACAAAATCTAACTTTTCAACTGCAATAATATTTTTAAAAATTACAGCTACATCTTTTATTGCAACTTTTTGTTTTACAATTATACTATCTTTTTTTTTGTAATCGGTTAACCCATTAATACCAAGACTACCCTTCCATGTATCGCAATAATCTAATTCTATTTCTCTATCATCTTTTCCTAATCCAACATTGTGAAGTACGAGTTTGTTTTTAACCAACTCATTTAGATTTACATTTTTTACTGCCTGTTCGTAGGTTTGTAAAAATGGTTCGTATGCGTAAACCTTTTTTACATTTGGCATGTAAGCAAAGTAAGTAGAAGCCATTCCTACATTTAAACCGATATCAATAACGCACACATCCTTATCTTTAATAAAATTGTATGAACCCTGATAATATATTTCGTTAAGAATGTAGATATCTTCACTGGTTCGCACTTCGATTGTTACATTATTGTATTTTGCAATCATATATTTATTATCGTAGTCATTAAAAGTAAAGCCAATTGATAATAAATTGTTGAACATTGTAAGATGGGAATCAACAAATAATGGGTACTCTCTTTTCGTTTCTTTTAACTGCTTTTTTTGGGTAAGCATTTTTTTTAGAGATTTCATATATTGTTATTAGACATTGATAAACTAAAGTTGGGAACGATGATAGATTTAATACTTTTTAAATAAACATTATCTTTATTTGCATTAATCGAAAATGCTGGTATTTTATCTAACCACAAAATCTCCTCGTCTGGAGAATATACGTACAACGTAAAAAAATAATCGCCCGGAGATAAAAATACATCCGAAATTTTGTACAAAAAAACATGATCTGAGTTGGCTGATAAATGATAAACTTCATCATTAAAATCAGACCTCGAATGGATTATCATTTGATCTGCTTCATTAAAAATGGCTATATCAATTTTTAGTTTTAAGTTTTGGTTTTTTAGGTTTTGAAGACTAAATTTAATTTCTAAGGGATCAGAAATAGAATAAATTTTTTGGTGAATGTTTTCTAATTTTTTGTACACAAGCCACCCCGCATCTTTTTGAATAATTACACCTTCTTTTCTAAATTCTTTATAATAGTCAGCAATTACCTCGGCTAATTCACCATGGGTAGAAATCATACCATTTTGAAGTAATAAACCCTTAGTACATATAGCCGAAACTGCATCAATATTATGGCTTACAACAAATACTGTTCTTCCATCTTTTTCGCTCACATCTTTCATTTTACCCAAAGCTTTTTTTTGAAACTCAGCATCTCCCACAGCAAGTACTTCATCTACAATTAAAATTTCAGGTTCCAAATGGGCTGCCACACCAAAAGCAAGGCGCACATACATTCCGCTGCTGTAGCGCTTTACAGGCGTATCTATATATCGCTCTACTCCTGCAAAATCTACGATTTCGTCAAACTTTCTTTTTATTTCCTGCTTCGTCATACCCAGTATAGCACCATTTAAAAAAATGTTTTCTCTGCCACTCAGCTCTGGGTGAAAACCGGTACCTACTTCGAGCAGGCTGGCTATTCGCCCTTTTATTTTTACACTTCCTTTGGTGGGTGTAGTGGTGCGACTTAGTATTTTTAGCAATGTACTTTTACCTGCGCCATTGCGCCCGATGATGCCGAGTACTTCACCCTCCTGCACCTCAAAATTTATATCCTTTAATGCCCATACATATTCGCTGCCGCCTTTTGCTGTGCGGTCATTTTCCTCACCTATTTTTAAATAAGGATCTTCATTGCCCCGCAAGCGATGCCACCAGCGGTTTACATCATGCGCCAGCGAACCTGTACCTACCTGCCCAAGCCGGTATTGCTTTGCAAGATTTTCAACTTTTATTACTGTAGACATTTAATTATTTTACTCTAACAACATTTTCATTTTCTAAATAATACTCCTGCCCGCTTTCCTTGCAAACTGCATTTCCTCTTTCTTCAAAAACCAATCTATGCCCATACTCGCTTACCCAGCCTATTTGTTTTGCAGGATTACCTACAACAAGTGCAAAATCTTTTACAGCTTTTGTGATAACTGCACCTGCACCAATCATAGCATATTTTCCTATTTCGTTGCCACAAACAATGGTAGCATTGGCACCAATGCTGGCACCTTTTTTTACAAGCGTTTTTTTATATTCGTCTTTTCGTACAATAGCACTTCGTGGATTTATAACGTTAGTAAATACCATGCTTGGTCCAAGAAAAACATCATCCTCACAAATAACGCCCGTGTATACAGAAACATTGTTTTGTACTTTTACATTATTACCTAATACAACTCCCGGCATTACTACCACATTTTGCCCAAGGTTACAATAATCTCCAATAATACTGCCCGGCATAATATGTGTAAAATGCCAGATGGCAGTGTCTGTACCTATTTGAGCGCCTTCATCTATTATTGCGGTATGGTGTGCGGTGTAGTTTATGTGTAATATTTATTGAGTAGTGAGTAGTAAAACTAAAAATTAGAAACCTTTAAAACAACATTGCTACTTTGCATTTATTAAATCAATAATAATAATTATCCTATACCGTATCCATAAAACTTCGTTCTACTTTATTAAAAATTAGCATCCCCGTGAGTAAGGTAATTATTATAAAAATACCACTATATAATAAATGTAAACTGTTATAACTGCCGCTACCAAAAAGTGCATATCTAAATGCTTCTACAATGGGCGTAAGTGGGTTGTAAATAATAACCCATGCATAGCTTTTATCTTTTAATACTGATAGCGGGTATGCAATGGGGGTAGCATACATGAGCAGTTGCACCGCAAAGCCAATGAGCACCGTAAAGTCCCTGTATTTTGTAGTGAGGGAGGAGATAATAATGCCCAGCCCAAGCCCAAGACCTGCCATCATTATAACGAGTAATGGTATAAGTAAATAACTAAGCCTTATATAAAAATGACCATCTTTTACAGCATAAAAAATCATTACGCAAAACAGTAATGCAAACTGTATTCCGAATTTTATAATATTGCTTAGCACTGTACTGAGCGGTATTACCAGTCGTGGAAAATATACTTTACCAAATATGCCAGCATTGGCCACAAAGGTAGATGCCGTAGCGGTGAGGCAGGATGAAAAATAATTCCAGATGGTGATGCCGCTCATATAAAATAAAACGGTGTGTATTGCTCCGGTATCTATGCCGGCAATATTATGAAATACCAAAATAAAAACGGCTGTGGTAAATACGGGTTGTATTACATGCCATAGCGGCCCTAGTATAGTTTGCTTGTATTGCGCAGCAAAATCTCTTTTTACAAAGAGCAGCAGCAGATCTCTATACCGCCATACTTCGGCAAGGTTTAGGTCAAATAATTTTGCTTTGGGTTGTATTATCTGGTCCCACTGTTCTTCTGTATTTTCTGGCAAAGGATATTTTATTGTTGAGGAAATAGTAATGATGAAATATTAATTAATAATTATTAATGCTGAATAAAAAATGGACAATTCAAAATTTATTCTTCATTATTCGTATCCAGCACTCCATATAATTTATCTTTGTATGCCTCATAGCCAAAGTACTGCATCAGCATTTTATGATCGGGTATAAATTTTTCTTTTTCCGTTATCATTTTTGTAATGGCCTTAGTTATAGCCTCGGGCGCATTGGGCTGTATAAGCAGGCCCAGCCTGCCCTGTAGCAGTGCATCTACACTGCCATCTTCGTTGCCCGCTATTACCGGTATGCCATAATACATGGCTTCTATAAATACAATACCAAAGCCTTCTTTTACACTGGGCATTACATAAATATCTGCCAGCGAAAAATGTGCAGGAAGCTCTTCATCTGCAACGAAGCCCGTTAATATTACATTTTCTGTAAGCCCGAATTGTGCAATTATATTATCAAGGTGCAATTTTTCTGCACTATCATATTTTCCTGCAAGCAGGTATTTTATATTTTTATTAAAGCGTATTAATTTTACCATTGCTTCTAATACATAATCATACCCTTTATACCGGTCTCTTTCAGATAAGCGGGTAAGGGTAAAAAGAATTTTATCGCTGGCTTTAAAACCATAGCGGTTCATAAGCACTTCATTTTTTTCCGTTCCTTCGAATGGTGGCAGGTATGGATCTATACAATTATTAAGAACAGCACATTTATGTAGTGGCAACCCATGAAGCGCCTGCACTGTGCCAGAAGTAAAATGGCTTACAGAAATTATTTTATCGCATGCCATCAGCATGTTTTTTTTAATGGAGGATAATGGCTTCCACACTTCTATACCATGCGCCATAATCATTACATTAGTAGAAGGAGAATATTTTTTTATGAGCCATCCTGCCATCAATAAATTTATATGGCTTATAAAAACCGTTTTGCTTTTACACCCGGCTTTTACCGCAGCCAGCATAAAATTTACTTTGCGGGCATGATATCCTTTAAACATTTCTGCCGGAAAATATTTATTGCCCTGTGCATCTTCCTGTGCATCATGCATGCTCATTATTTGCACAGGTACATTGTACTGCAGCCCGTATTCATACAAGCTTTTGCCCGCAATACGGCATACTTTTTCTATACCCCCTGTGGCAGAAAAAACCTTTAGTGTTAAAAAAAGTATTTGCTGGTTAATAAAATTTTTACCTTAAAATGTTATTGTTTTCTTTGCAGCGCAATAGTAAAAAATATATCTTAAAATTATTCGGATTGCTATCCTATAAATCATTACTTATCTGCAACAAGCAGCGTCATTACAAGGCTCCAGTGTATTTTGCCTGCTAAAAAATCAGTAGCTACTTTTCTGGTATGCCTGTTATTGCTTTGCAACAGGGCTTTTACTTCTTCGCTGTTTTTCATCCATCCGGAAAAAGGAAAAGTAAAACCCATTTTTTTTCTGTTCCACACCGGCTCCGGCAAAATATCTTTAAAGGCATTTATTAATAATTGTTTTGGCAGCGGGCCCTTATATTTTATTTTTTTATTGGTAGAAAATAATAATTTTATGACTTCATCATCTAAAAAAGGTACTCTTATTTCCAGGCTGTTTGCCATACCCATTACATCTGCATCTCTAAGCAATTGATTTTGCATATACATATTGTACTCCATGTAACCAGCCATATTGCCTGCACTTATACCATTAATGGCTTGTGCACAGGGCATTTCGTTTAATACCTGCATTACTTCTTTTTCTGTACCGCCCAGTTGCTGCGCTATTTCCACGGGCGTAAAATATCCCCGCAGGTACAGGTATATTCCTTTTAATCCTTCCAGTTGTAAAAAGGAAGCCCGGTGCAGTTTTTTTGCAGATGATGTTCCTGCTAGTTTTAACAGCACATCAGGAATATTTTGCAGCAGCAATGCTGCCTGCATTCTTTTAAAAGATGGATATCCACCAAAGAGCTCATCGCCGCCAAGGCCAGATAATACTGCCTTTAAGCCTATTGATGCTGCATATTTACTAATAAACCAGGTATTAATGCCATCGCAGGTAGGCATATCCATCGCTTTTTTAATACTGCTGAATGACGCATGAAAATCTTCCTCTTTTATTAATAAAGAATGGTGGTTACTATTAATGGTTTTTGCTACAGACTGCTGGTATTGTTCTTCAGAATATCCTGCTTCTTTAAAATAAATAGAAATGCTGTTGAGCAGTTTTTTTTCTTTATTTTCTGCAAGTTTTGCAATGATAGAAGAATCTACACCGCCGCTAAGAAAAACACCTATGGGTGCATCTGCCAGCATTTGCCGCTGCACGGCATCTTTAATGGTTTTTTTTATCAGTGCAACAGTTTCTGTTTCATTTTTTTTATTATCGCTAAAACTAAAATGCGCATAAGCCTGCATGCTGTACGATGCGGTAGTACAACTGTATTTTAAAAAACAGCCTTTAGGTAAGGGTTGCACATTTGCAATAGTAGTAACCGGCTCCGGTATGTGGCCATAGGCAAGCAGATATATAGCTGCATTATTATTTTTTTGTTGCAGGTATGGTACTGCACCAAAACCCTTTATTTCTGATGAAAATGCAAGACCATTATTTGCTTGGGAATAATACAATGGTTTTATACCTGCAGCATCTCTTACCAAAAATAATTCTGCGGTATGTGCATCCCATAATGCAAAGGCAAACATGCCATTTAATTTTTCGAAGCTGCGGGTGTTCCACTGAGCAAAAGCTGCAAGTATTACTTCAGTATCTGTGCTATTGGTAAATGTTTTTCCTAAAACTTGAAGCTCGGTTTTTAGTGCTTTATAATTATAGAGTTCGCCATTGTATGTTATGGTATACCGGCTTTGGTAATGCATGGGCTGGTGCCCGTTCTGCGACAAATCCCTAAGGGATAGCCTGCGGTTACCCAATACCATGTAATGCGCAGGTGAAGAAAATATTCCTTCATCATCCGGCCCGCCATGCTGCATAATAGTACACATTTCTTTTACAGAAACTTCTAAATTTTGCAGTGCGATATTTTTATTTAAAATCCCTGCTATCCTACACATCTATTTTCTTAAAATTTCTGTCTTTTTGGTTTACGTAATAAAGATAATTGTTGCTAAAATCGCTGTACGTATCTATAAGACCAGGGCGTAGTTTTATTTCAGGTTTCCAGCCAAGTTTATTTATTTTTTTTGTGTCCAGCAGTTTCTGCATGGTGCCATCTGGCTTAGAGATATCAAAAACGAGTTCTCCTTCATAACCGGTAATATCTTTTATAGCCTCTGCCATTTCTTTTATAGAATGATCTTCTCCACAACCAATATTTACGATAGAGGTATCGTTATAATTTTTCATTAAAAAATAACAAGCCTCAGCAGCATCATCCACATGTAAAAATTCTCTGCGGGGCTTGCCTGTACCCCACACCATTACGCTGTTATCTTCTTTTATTTTTGCCTCATGAAACTTTCTTATAAGTGCAGGTAGCACATGCGCATTATCCAAGTCATAATTATCTCCCGGACCATACAAGTTGGTGGGCATTACACTTATAAAATTGCAGCCATACTGGGTTTTGTAAGCATTACACATTTCTATACCGGCAATTTTTGCCATAGCATACGGGCTGTTGGTAGGTTCCAGGAAACCCGTCATCAGGTATTCTTCCTTCATGGGTTGCTTAGCCAGTTTCGGATAAATACAACTGCTGCCCAAAAATAATAATTTAGTTACTTTATTTTTAAAAGACTCATGAATAATATTTGTTTGTATCATGAGGTTATCATAAATAAAATCTCCGCCAAATGTTTTATTGGCCATAATACCTCCTACTTTGGCAGCGGCTACAAAAACATATTGTGGTTTTTCTTTTTCAAAAAATTTACGTACAGCATTCTGGTCACGCAGGTCCAGGTCTGCAGATGAATTGGTGATGATGTAACGATACCCTTTTTTTTCTAATAATCTTACCAGCGCACCCCCTACCAATCCCTTATGGCCGGCTACATATATTTTGTCATTAAAATGCATTTTGTTTAGGATCGTTTTATAGGTTATTAATATTTTTTAAAACTAATTTTTTATAGTTTTATTATATTTTTTCTATCGAAAATCGCTGTAAGCTGCAGCCCCATACTTTGTATTTTCACCCTGGCTTTGTTCCCAATTATTTCCAGTACAATTCCTTTAAAATCCATAAGCAGCCCTTGTTTTACCAATACCGCATCATTTACTTTTACTTTGATACCAGTTACGGTTACCTCTGTGAACTCATCCATAAATTTTCTTATTGTTTCTATTTCCGTACTTTTTACCACGGCTGGTTTTCCATTCCAATAAATAAAATTAATAATCCCGGCTGTATTCTTTATTTTTAAAGTATCTGCTACCTCTATGTAAACAAAAACATATCCTTTAAACAGCGGCTCCAGTATTATTTTTTTTCTGTCACTCCACTGCCTGCTTACTTTATTTAACGGGCAGTAATGCTCTACATCTTTTGCAGCAAGTGTGGCAGCTACTTTTTTTTCCCACCGGGGTATGGTATAAACTACAAACCATTTTTTTTGCTGCTGCATATTTTGTTGATGCTATAAAATTAGATAGATCAGGTTTTTATTTTACTCGCTTTTATTTTTTTCAGCAATAGAGGAAGGTTTTAATAATGCGTCAGATTTTGTTAGTATTATTTTACTGCATAGCCCTATATTTTTCTCAACCTCGCAAAGCTTCGCTGCTCCTCAGTCCCATAGTTTTTACAGTATTGAAGATTAATTGGTATGGCTTGCTGTAGCAATTATAAACAACATTATAAAAAAGTATTTTATTAAAAATTCTCTCTTTTATGATGTTTACCTGCTGCAATATTTTTTAAATCCTTATAGAATCAAAAATATAATTTGTGATTATTACCGCAGCATTATTTTTTTGCAAACAACTTTTTAATAAAAGTAGTAAAGCCAAAAATGTTTTTGTATCCTGGCAGTTCCCCATCAGCAGTATAATATCCTTCTGCCTCGCTGCCATAGCCGTACCCATAGCCGTAGCCATAGCCAAACCCATAGCCATAGCCATTGCCATACCCACCAAAACCATAATTTAAGATAGAGGAACCCCTTGGTTTTACCCCATTAAAAATTACGCACATATTGGTAAACTTACCTTCTTTGTGCAAACTGTCCAGCAGCTTTATAAATACGGTAGGTGTTTTATCGTGTCGCACCACATAAGCGGTTATATCAGCATATCTATTAAGCAACTGAGAATCTGTAACAGGGCCAATAGGTGCAGAGTCAATAATAATATAATCGAAACGTTTGCTTATTTCCTGCATCATTATTTCGAAAGTTTCTTTACCAATAAGCTCAGTGGGGTTGGGTGGTATAGGACCTGCCGTTACCAAAAAAAGATTTTCAAAAGCGGTAGGTTTTATTATTTCATCCAGGGTAGATTTTCCTATGAGATAGCCAGATATACCAGGATCTCTTTTTATATTGAGTTCTTTGCTCAGCTTTGGTTTGCGAAGATCCATTTCCAGCAGGGCTACTTTTTTACCGGTAAGTGTTATGCTCAATGCAAGATTGGTAGCTACAAAACTTTTTCCTTCGCCAGATATACTGGATGTTACCAGAATAGTTTTTCGCTTTTCGCTTAGCCCCATAAAACTAAGGTTGGTTCGCAATGCCCTAAACTGCTCTGCTACCACCGTTCGTTTACCTTCCTGTATGGCGATATTATTCTTTTCTCCGGTTTGTATTATTTCGGCCACTACCGGCACTTTAGTCTTATTTTCAATTTCTGTACGAAACAATATTTTATTATTGAGTGGTTCCCTTATTTGTACAAAAACTAAAAATGCTATAAGCCCGCACAGCAAACCTATAAGATAATAATTTTTAGGTTGGGGGCGTATAGGCCCATAGGAGTTAGCACTTTCCAGCACACGCAAATCTGGCGTTGTGGAGGCAGATGAAATGGCCGTTTCTTCTTTTTTATTGAGTAGTAAAAGGTATATACTATTCTTAATTTCCTGCTGCCGTTTTACGGCAAGCAATGTTCTTTCTTTGGCTGGTATCTGAGAAATTAAGTTATTATTATACGCAATACCCTGGTTTATATTTTGCTGCGCAATGCTGTAGTTTTTGCGAATATTACTAATGTTTTCTTTAATATCCTTTTTAAGTTTTGTAATATCATTTTCTTTTAAAAGTACTGTTTCACTTTTATCGCCGGCCAATGTTCTGGCTTTATCCAGATCAAATTCTGTGGTATATAATTGCTGCAGCAGGGCAGAGAGTGTAGGATCTGTAATAATTTGCAAAGAGGGTACTGTACCCGGTTTGCGGCCTTTGCTATATACATAACTTTCTACACCGTTTAAAATTTCTGTTTGCAGCCCCAGTTCTTCTTTACGCTTATCCAGTTCTTTTACCGTGGTAAAAAATTGCGAACCCTGGTCAGATAAATTGGTGATACCCTGTTTTGCCCGCACACCTGCTTCGGTTCTTTCTATACTATCCAATTGTGTAGTAACCTCTGCCAGACGGTCGTTTATAAAATTTAATGTTCTGGTGGCTATCTGGTTTTTATCTTCTACTCCTTCAATGTTATAAACCTCGCATAATTTATTTAAAATTTTTATACCTTTTTCCGGCACGGGTGTTTCTATGGCAAGATCTATTACTGTAGAGTTAAACGAAATTGCATTTGCCCTTAAGCTTCCAATGATAGCTCCGGAAGCAGATGCAGGATCATTAAATATTACAAAATAATTTTTGTTTTGTACTCCTTTATTATAGGAAGGGTTTATTTTAATTTTATATTTTGTACCCGCTATTTCAATAATATCTAAAAATGCATATTGCTTGTTGCCTATTTTTACGTTTTCTTTTTTCCAGTCTATATCCATTGCAAATTTTCCTCCTCCCCTTATGCTGTCTTTGCTAATAGCTTCAAAATACAGGGGGGTATTATCGCCATATAATTCTTCGGTTTGTACTTTGCCTTCGTTGTATATTGTGGTATAAAGATTTAGTTCCTTTACAACCACCTGCATTAATGAAGTACTTCTTAAAACAAGTATTTCATTCTCTACAATTTTTTTTTCGCTAAAAATATTTAATGCATCCAGCACTTTACTATCCCCGCCGCCTTTTTGAGGATCTTTTAATAAAACTTTTGCTGCAGCTACGTAAATTTTTGTTTGTGCTCTAAGATAAACAAAAGACAATGCAAGGCTAATACCTGTAAAAATAATGAGTACAGGCCAAAAAGGAAGGTAGCGGTGCAATACCTGTACAAGAATTCCCGACTGCAGTTTATCATCAAAAAATTGGTCCTCGTTCATACTGGTTTTCTATTTTACAACCCTGCTTAAAATTATAAGTAATAATGAAATACCAGAGGCTGCCAATGATAAGTTTGTTTGTAACTTTCTTCTCTTTTCCTCTTTAATATATTTATCTGTATCAGCATTTACGAGAACTATATCATTTGGCTGCAGGTAATACCAGGCGGAAGAAAATACAGAATTATCTTCAAGGTTTATATGCTTTACTTGTTTTTCTGAACCGTTTTCTCTTATTATCGTCACATCATTTCTTTTTCCAATGGCAGTAATATCACCACTTAATACCAATGCGTCTATCAGCGATATTTGTTCCTGCTGCAGCGCAAATACCTGCGGCTTTCCCACTTCACCCAATATGGTTATGGTATGATTAAGATAAGCCACCTTTACAATAGGTTCTTTTAAAAAAGCTAATAAATCTTTTTGAAGCTTTACTGCAAACTCTTTCCTCGTAAAACCTTCAGCAGTTACATTTCCTAACCGGTGCAATAGTACCGTACCATCCTGCATAACAGTATTGCCGCCTGCTGTAAAAGATTTTGAGGCATCGCCACTAATTGTGGCCCCATTAAATAATATATCCTCAGCAGGGTTTAAACTGGTAACGGTTATAGATAACTGATCGCCTTTTTTAATTTTAGATTCAAAATTATTGGGGGTAAAACCTGTTAGCGTAGTATCTTTTTGTAAATTTTTAAAATATTGAGACTGGCTGGTAATCTTGCAGGAAGAGAAAAAAAAGCTTCCAAAAAAAAATACTACCGACCAAAAAAATATTTTTTTAAAACGTTGTAAAGCAAAATATAGGATCATAATTGCAGTGGTTGTACAGTTTTAGTTGTTGGTAATATTACGTACGCTCACAAAAATCGTAAAAAAAACCGGTTAAAGAACAGCTACCAATTTTATTTTATTATAACACTGCATTTTATAAAAAAAGACAACCTTAAGGATTGTCTTTTATATGAATTAGTTTTATTAAACTATTTGGTTATTAGATTACGTTTTCTGAAATTCAATGTTTTTTTTACTGCTAGCACAATTGGTATTGCAAGTAGTAAAAGCAAGCCATTGTCAATAGGACAAGCTTCGTCAGGATTGCACCCGGGGTCTATCTGCGCATGAGAATACGCCGGTAAAAAACAAATTGCAAAACAAAGCAGTATAGCTATAATAGATATTTTCTTTGCCATTTTTTAAATTGCTTATTTAAAAAAATAAGACTGTTTACATTAATTACTTTTTTATTAAACGCATTTGCACGATAAACATTGTAATAATAGCAAAAAAAATTTAAAAGAGTATATCTTTCATAAAATAATGGATCTTAGTTTTCTTATTTATGCGTTTAAAAGCATATCGCTGTAGGAGTTTTGCTGGTAATCCGCAGGTTGAATATTAAAATAAGCGGCATAATAGCTACACTGCTCTTTAAGTTTTAGTATCCCAATACTTCTATCATTATCTATAGCTTCTACTTCTACAAACTCGCCAAGGTTATCTACTTCATCAAAATGAAATTTTACATTCTCTATAAAGTATATTCTTCTTTTTTTTGAAACAATAATTTTTATGCCATGTACTTTTTTCAGTATCGCTTTTAATGCTTCATCAGGAGTATGACGATATAATAGAATATCTGATTGTTTTGCCTCTGCAGTGTTTTCTCTTTTATACCAGATGAGCGCATTTTCTATATTACCTTCTCTAAGCTTAAGCCTTCCATCTGTTACATTAAAATAGGTATCTGTCTGATGATCTTCTCCAGAAAAGACAGGATTAAGTTCTTTTAATTTATTTTCCAGCAAAACGATGCTTTTTGTTTTTGCTTTAAACTCAAAGTTGATGATATTCATTGTAGTTTATAATACATTTAATCTTTCCACAAATAAGGAAATAAAATAATGGCGAGGATGATTACCATTGCATCCAGCCCGGCAATGAGTCCTGTAATTTGCCATAATGCGCCTGCTCTGAATACTTCTCCAAAAGTAGCTTTACTTAGTTTCATTAAAGAGAGCAACTGTGGTAGTATTAATGGAAAACCCAGTATAGCAATGAGTGCAGCATTTTGCTGAGCCCTGGCGGCAATGGCACTCATTAATGTAAAAGTGAGGCTAATGCTGGTGCCACCCAAAAGCACTGTACCAAAAAAACGCCAGCCATCTGCCACAGGATAATCTAAAAAAACATAAAATAACAGCAAACTTACAGTACTCATTAATAACATAAGCAGGATATTAAACAGTAATTTGGCAATAATAAATTCTACTGGGGAGGCTATACAATAAAAATAAAGCATGCGGCCCCTGCTCTCCTGCAAAAAACTTTTAGCTACCGTATTTACGCATACAAACAATTGTATTACCCAAAAAAAGCTGTTCCATATATCCGATGCAGGCGCATCGGGCAATGATAAAAACAACACAAAAACAGTAGAAGCTATGTACAACAAAATGCCATAAAAGGTATGCTTTTGCCTAAGCTCCAGCAGTATATCTTTTTTTAATAAAGCAAATATTCGTTGTACCATTTATGCAAAATAAAGGTTTTATTTTTTTAAATGTAGTTGTCGCTTATCAAAAATTAAACGCAATGGCAACTCATTTTTCACAAAGTGTTTCTGCTTTTTATACTGCTCAAAAAAAGTATAATTTACTTCACCACTTCTGTTAATACCTTTCCCACACTGCCATTGGGCATTTGTATATGCAGCATGGCCGCCAGTGTAGGTGCAATATCCGTCATGTAAGTTTCCCGGTTTGTTTTGCCCGGCTTTATGCCCCAGCCATACCATAGTAAAGGTATATGGGCATCATAATTATACCATACGCCATGGTCTGTGCCGGTTTTTAAACCATCGGTATACTGTGGGTTTGCAATAACCTGTATATCACCGCTTCGTTTATCATAATATCCGTTTGTAAGTTTTTGTTTTAGCATATCCGGCAGTATGGTTGTATTAAAATTTCGATAGCTAAAAGCAGTAATAATTTCCGGCTTCTTTTTTAAAAAAGCAATCACATCATCGTACAATACATTTTCATCTATACCTGCAGAATCTATTTTGCCTTCATTAAAATAAAACTGGTACTCTGTATATTCCTGCACCAAATTCTTTACTTTAAATTTATTTTCGAGCAGGGTATTTATTTCATTGCGAAGTGTATAACCTGCCAGGCTACCGGCCGGTATTTTTAAATCATTTAAATATGATGATGATTGTGGTGCTCCATGATCTGCACTTAAAAAAAGAACATAATTAGTGGCCCCTATTTTTTGATCAAGCATAGCTATAAATACTGCAAGATCCTTATCCAGCCTAAGGTATGTATCTTCTACCTCCTGCGATTGCGGCCCAAAGGTATGTCCCAAATAATCGGTAGAAGAAAGGCTTACGCAAAGCATATCCGTTTGCCCGCTCATACCCAGTTTTTCGTTTTGCAATAATGCGGCAGCAAAGTTTAATGTAAAACTATTTCCAAAAGGAGAAGTGCGAAAACTATTATAATTTTTTCCATTTCCTGTGCTATAACTATGCGGAAATACTGTTTTTAAATCGCCGGGTGCTGGTCTTTCATATTTATTATCATCGGCGGTACTCTGGTCATAAAGGGCTGCGGCATTTAATAAATTCCAGCCATTTTTTATAAGCGTATCCGGTTTTTTTTGTGCATTAAAATTTTGTACCCATTGCGGCAGGGCTTTCATATAAAAAGTGCTGGTAATAAAATTACCTGTACTATCATCAAACCAATAAGCTGCATTGGCACTATGGCCTGCAGGTAATATTGCCCCTCTGTCTTTTAAGGCTACACCGTATACCCTGCTTTTTAAATTGGTAGCCAGGCGCAGCTCGTCACCAATAGTGGTTGCAAGCATATTGTGCGGGCTCATTTGCCCCTGGTTGCTGTATGTACCTACAGATTGTACAGCTTTATCCTGCGTACAATACATGTATGCACCACCGTTATTTTTTTCCAGCCAGTCATTGCCCACAATGCCATGTATAGCGGGTACACTGCCCGTGTATATGCAGGTGTGGCCTGCTGCAGTTACTGCTGGCGTGTAAGGTATCATCGTATTTTCAAAACTAAACCCCTTTTTTAATAAGCGCTTAAAACCAGCTTCGCCATACCGGTTATAGTAGCGGTACAAGTAATCCCACCGCATTTGATCCACCACTATTCCTACCACCAGCTTTGGGCGGTCTGTGCCATTATTAAGTTCATTATTTTTTGTGCTTTGAGCGGTTATTGAAGTTGTAAAAAAGAATAAAAGATTAATAAAACTACACCTCATAATTAAAATTTTACGCAAAGTTAAACGGATTAAAGGTTACGGTACGTTAAGAAAAAAAATTGTAAAAAGTAAATTTAAATGGTCAATAGTGAATTGTGAATCTAAAGTCTAACCACTGCTTTTCAATTAATATCATACTTACTTTTAAAAATACACATATACACTGCAGAAACAAACCGGGATCTTTCCTTTTTCTTAATAAATTTTATCCCTTCATTTTAATAAAAGCAGCTTACTTCCTCCAATCGTTTTCTATGTATATCCGGCACAAAACTCTCTTTGTGTGCATAACCTACGGGCAAGAGTAAAAAAGGCCGCTCGTTGCCAGGACGATGAAGTACTTCAGTTAAAAAGTTCATAGGGCTGGGCGTATGTGTAAGCGTTACCAGGCCAGCATTGTGTATTGCTGAAATTAAAAACCCACAGGCTATACCTGTGCTTTCTGTTACATAATAATTCTGGTGCTTGTCCCCATTGCTTTCTATTTCGTAACTCCGCTTAAATACAATTATTAGATAAGGCGCAGTTTCCAAAAAAGGTTTTTCCCAGTTTGTTCCAATAGCTGCAAGATCTTTTATCCATTCTTCGCTCATTCTGCCGCTATAGCTTTTTTTCTCTTCTTCTTCGGCAGCTTTTCTTATTTTCTTTTTTAAGTCTGCATTGCTTACCACACAAAACGTCCATGGTTGCTTGTGTGCGCCGCTTGGTGCGGTAGATGCTGTGAGAATAATATTTTTTATAACCTCCAGCGGCACAGGCCTGTCAGAAAAATCTCTGCAACTTCTGCGTTCGTTCATCATTTCATAAAACGCAGCAGCCCTTTCTTTCATATCATCTACAGAAATTATTTTTTTTCGATATGCTATAAATGGAAAACCATTAATCAATTTACGATCCTGCATTTTTTTATATGAAAGTACGTACTTAAAATTATTAGCTCATCCATCAAACTATTTCCCGAAATTTACGCTTCATAAAAAATTAGCATTGAATGAATAAGATAGGAATAATGATCGTTTTTGTACTTATGGTTTATGGTGCTGCAGCTCAATCCGAAAATCGCTGGCAGCAAAAGGTAAATTATAAAATGACGATTGATATGGATGCTGCCAAAAATCAGTTTAAAGGCAAACAGCGGCTGGAGTATAGCAATAATGCGGATAAAAGTTTAGATAAAGTTTTTTATCATTTATACTTTAATGCCTTTGCACCAAATAGCAGTATGGATGTGCGCAGCCGGGAGCTGGGGAAAATATTGGTTAACGGAAAGCCCGACTGGGACAGTCGTGTAAAGGATCGCATTGTTGCATTAAAAGAAAATGAAATTGGCTACCAGAAAATAATTTCATTAAAAATGAATGGTATACCGCAGCCCTTCAAATACCACGAAACGATATTGGAAGTAAACCTTACCAAACCTATTTTACCCAAAACAAAAGTTGTTTTTGAAATGGAATTTGAGGCACAGGTACCTTTACAGGTAAGGCGCAGTGGCAGAGATAATCCTACAACCGGTGTGCGGCTAAGCATGAGCCAGTGGTACCCTAAAATGTGTGAGTACGATTATGAGGGCTGGCACGCCACACCTTATGTAGCCAGGGAATTTTATGGCGTATGGGGCGATTTTGATGTTACTATAAATATTGACAAAGAATATAAACTGGGCGGTACCGGTATGCTCGTTAATGCAAATGAAATAGGATGGGGCTACGATAAACCAGGTACAGAATTAAAAAATATTACTACAGCAAAAAGAAGCTGGCATTTTACCGGCAGCAATATCCATGATTTTGTATGGGCGGCAGACCCCGGGTATAAACATATTGTAAGACAAATGCCCAACGGCGGACCTGCACTTCATGTTATTTATAATTATAAAGAAAACAATGCTGCTAATGATGCTGCCTGGACAACAGTTGCAGATGCGGCCGTAGTTGCATTGCCTTTTATGGAGCAGCATTTTGGAAAATATCCTTACCCGCAATATTCATTTATACAAGGCGGCGATGGCGGTATGGAATACCCGATGGCAACATTAATTGTGGGGCCGGGGCTGGGCACTGTGTTTCATGAATGGATGCATAGCTGGTACCAAATGATGCTGGGTACAAATGAAAGTATGTATGCATGGATGGACGAGGGTTTCACGGAATATTCCTCTGACCTGGTTACGAAATATTACAGGGATAAAGTAAGCCGTATACAAAATGCCAACAATGCCAAAGCTATAAACGTGTACGATTCTCTGGATGCAGTAATGCCAAAACTCCACGCAGATAATTATGCTTCTTATTTTGCTATTGCACGAAGCAATATAGAAGAGCCCCTAACCACACATGCTGATCATTTTAATACCAATACAGCTTACAGTACTGCTGCATACTCTAAAGGCTGTGTTTTTTTAAACCAGTTAGGCTATATTATTGGCAGCCAGGCAAGAGATAAAGTGCTGCTGGAATATTATAAGCGCTGGCATTTTAAGCACCCCAATGCCAATGATTTTGTACAGATTGCGCAGGATGTGAGCGGCATGCAACTGGATTGGTATAAAGAGTACTGGTGCAATACTACCAAAAAAATAGATTATGCTATAGACAGTTTATGGGAAGATAATGGCAGCACTAAAATAAGAATACGCAGAATAGGCCAAATGCCCATGCCTGTGGACGTAGAGCTTACCAAAAAAGATGGCAGCAAAGAAATACACAGCATTCCCTTAAACATTATGTATGGGGCTAAAACAGCAGATGAAAATGAAAAAATTACTATACATGAAGAGTGGCGCTGGACGCATCCAACATATATACTGGAAGTAAAAACAGGGCTTAGAAACTTTGTAAAAATAGAAATTGATGCAACGCAGCGAATGGCAGATGTGGACAGGCGCAATAATATGGTAGAATTTAATTTTTAAAAACTCCGGCAAAATATTGTTGTTTGTTCTTAAACAAAGTGCATGAATTTACTATTATGTTGAGGATGAAAAATAAGTCTTAAAAATTATCGAAAACAAACAATTTTTTTTAATGAATGCAAATGACTGAGATTATTTTGCGAAGGATTACAGTACAAGATGTTCCTGCGCTTTCGCATGTAGCAAAAAAAACATTTTACGATACTTTTACCGGCACCTGCACAGCAGATGATATGCAGGTTTTTTTAGATGAATTTTATAATGAGATAAGCCTGGCAGAAGAAATAAATAATAGTAATTATCAATATTTTTTTGCGGAACAAAATAACGAGATTATTGGGTATATATTATTTAGTGAAAACAATACAGCATTCGCTGAAATAACGGGCAGCAAGGCGTTAGAGCTCAAAAGACTTTATGTTTTAGAGTCATTTCACGGCAAGGGTATAGCACAAATTATGATGAACTTTTATATAGACTATGCAGTAAAAAATGGGTATGATCTTGCTTTTCTTGGGGTATGGGAACACAACCTCAGAGCGCAAAAATTTTACTCCAAATACGGTTTTGTAACATCAGTTTATACCCACGACTTCCCTATTGGCAATACTCCACAAACTGATATTTATATGTTGAAATGGATATAGATAAAGTTGAAGTGGATATAGATAGAATAGAGTTCGTTGAATTATTCATTGATTAATATAATAGCAAAATCACCCTCCCAAACTTTTATGCCCGTGCCTTTAGAGGCTTTGCATCGTATAGAAATATTACTGGCTTTAGCAAAACTTTTTGTAATCAGAATTGACTCAAAATCTTCTTAGCCATTTTCTTTATTTTCTATATATACCAGCATCAATTATGAGATAATATCATTTGTTTCACACCATAGCCTTCATAATTAAAATTATTTAGCAAAGTGTCGCAGGATATTACTCGGTAGTTAGGTAAATTACGCAGGGAGTCGCATCTTACACTTCCACAATTTACAGTAATGGTATCTAATCCCCCACCAGTTTTAGGTTTTTCAAACCTGCAGGTTATTACTGTACTTGCCTGGTATTGCCAGCTAAAAACATCTTTATAAACCAGGCCTACAGTATCTGCATATACTTCATAACTTTTTGTATAGGAATTATAAAAATTGGGTACAAATACTTTATTTTCTGAGGAATCATATTGCTGCACAGTTACGGTATTTGCAAAATTAAAGTTTCCTATTTTTTTAGGCTGCTCCACCTCCATGTAAGTAAAATCCCAGGACAGTATACCATCGTTTGGATGATAAATGTACTGCGTTATGTAGCTATTCCCCATCCATGTTTTCCCTTCCGTAATGGGGTTCACCAAAGAAATATATCTATGATTGTTTTCTACATACTCAATTGAATTGGCCAGCGGAGTAATAAAAAAAGTATTTGTGCTATTCCATTCGCCAGTAGCAGGATCTAACTGAAACCTGAAAATTCTATAAGTATCTCTGTTTGAATTATCTTTTATTAATGCTACAACAGAATCTTTAATAGTGTATGAGTTTTTCAAAAAGGATACACCAAAAGGAGCAGTTATTGTAGAATCTAATTTATAGGTTATCACTTTTCCTACCCTAAGAGAAAAATATTTTTTATATTCAACATAATTTGGTTCACTTGTTTTTTTACAGGCAGCCAAGCATATCAGTAAAATAATACTCCCGTAAATACAAATTCTATTAACGTTTTTCATAGTATAATTTTACCTCGGTCAAATTTATTTTAAAATTTTAATTCATTACGTTGTATTACACCACCTCCAATAACGTCATCTCCATCATAGAACACAGCACTTTGTCCTGGTGCTACACCTTTTACATCAGTATAGAAACGAACATTTATACCATTTTCGTATGAGTATAAATTACTTACAGCCCCTTTATCTTTATAACGAATTTTAGTTACTGCTTCCATCCCTTCAGTTATCCCATCAAATTTCATCCAGTTAACACCGGTAACTTTCATTTCTGTTTTTTTAAGATCATCTTCATCTCCCAGTACAACCGTGTTTGTTTCTGGTATAATTTCAGTTACAAAAGCCGGTTTACCCAAGGCAATATCAAGACCTTTTCTTTGCCCTACTGTGTAAAAAGGGTATCCTTTATGCGTACCCAATATTTTTCCACTTGCATCTAAAAAATTGCCACCATTAACCCTCTCTTCAAGTCCGTCCACTTTTCTTTTTAAAAAACCCCTATAATCATTATCGGGTACAAAACAGATCTCATAACTTTCATTTTTCTTTGCCAGTTCAGGGTAGCCAAAATCATGCGCCATTTGCCTAATTTCTGTTTTGCGGTAAGTACCTAATGGTAACAATGTACGTTTAAGCAAATCCTGTTGTAATCCCCAGAGGGCATAGCTTTGGTCTTTTGTTTCATCTATGCCTTTGCTTATAAAATATCTCCCGTTGTTATGTTGGTGCACTTGCGCATAATGACCAGTGGCAATAAAGTCACAATTCATAGCATCGGCACGTTTTAAAAGCGCACGCCATTTAATGTGGGTATTACACATTACGCAGGGGTTTGGGGTGCGGCCTGCAATGTATTCCTCAATAAAATTCTCTATAACAAAATCTCCAAATTCTTCTCTTATATCCAATATAAAGTGGGGAAAGCCATGCTGCACAGCGGCTTGTCTTGCATCGTTAAAACTATCCAGGTTACAACAACCCGTTTCTTTTTTACCTGTACCACTACCCCCGCTGGTTGCATAATCCCATGTTTTCATGGTAATACCTACCACTTCATAACCTTCTTTGTGAAGCATGAGGGCAGCTACGGTACTATCAATACCACCACTCATAGCCATCAAAACTTTACCTTTGGTTTTCATTGTGTAAAGATAGAACATTGCATAATTAATATAGGCAAATTACCTCATTGCGATACAATAAGCTTGTTGTTTTAAATAGCACAATATGGGTTTATATTTTTTGAATATTCTTGCCTGGAAGGTTCGATTAACCGACACTCCAAAAAATACCGCACAAAAAAACTGTCTCTTTTATGGAGACAGCAATAACTTTTTATTAAAATTTAACTAAGCCTGACCAGTTGGTCCACCAAAATTAAAAGGAATTTCCACAGCGGATAAATCCTGAATTGTTCCGTTAACCGCTTCAAACTTTTGTACATTTTCTACAATAGCTTTCATAAAGCGTTTCGCATGAAAAGGAGTCATTATTATCCTGCTTTTTACTTTGCTTTTTGGTGTGCCCGGCATTACGTTTACAAAATCAAATACAAACTCTGCATGGCTATGCGTAATTATAGCAAGGTTCGCATAAGCACCTTCTGACATTTCTTCGGAGATCTCTATGTTTATTTGGTTGGGGGTGGTGTTTTCTGTCATAATTATTAAAATTTGTGAATTGTTATAAGCTGAAAAAATCAGTAAGGTTTTGGAGAAACTATGCCATTTATTATTTAACAAATTTAAAAGGGTTTTAATAAAACTATTATAATAAAAAAGGCTGCCCATAAAATATGAGACAGCCTTTTTTAAAATAATAAAAATATTACCTTGGTCCTGTGTAAGTTAATGTATCATAAATAAATTGGGTAGGTCGTCCATTCTGTGTCATCACGTAAGCAGCATAAATAACCTGGCTGGTAGGATCATAACGGCTATCTGTAATGTCAGTGTTAAGTGCGAACCTTCTATTCCTCCCATCATTCGGGATCAAATTTACAACATCGGTAAGTTTATCTGTTGCACCATCAAATGTAAACTGTGGTTGTGTAGCACCAAAAGCAGTTAAACCCCCTGAAGGTGTGAATGCAGGTTGGGATGATCCAGTAGCGGGATGTGTATATATAAGACTTGTTGCTCCGGTGGTTTGCATTCCCATATCGGGGGATAAAATATTAGTTACATTATCAGAAATACCATAAGCAGCCCAACCGGTAGTCCTGATTTTCAAAGTATAATTTCCATCATATTTGTTTTTAATGGCAAAACCGGCTAATCCTTTATCTTTTCCACCACCAGCAAGCGTATAACCGCCATCTACACTTACAATTTTAAAACCAAGACCCCATGTGGCACCTAAAAAGCCACTTGGCGTAATACGTATCTGTACAAATGCTTTGCTCTGTCCTTTAGGTATAGTTATATTTTTGCTTAAAATTGTATAAGTAGTATCAACGGGAATTTGAAATGCTCCTGGATGTAAAGTGTTATAATTTACAACTATATTTGAATCCAGTTCAACAACAATATGAACATCCTGCTCTGCAGGTATTCCACCTGATAATGTTATTGGAACGAAATCATAAACAGTTGGGGCACTAAGTGCATTAAATGCTACAGTTGATACATTTTCGGTAACATCCGTTCTTAGTGCAATAGATACAATTTTTTGACCAGTACCATCATACCTTGCCGAGTGATTAGAAAAGTTATCATTGTTTTTGTCTTTAAGGCAACTTGAAAGTGGTAAGACAGCCAATGCGATAAGAGAGACTTTAAAAAAATTATTTTTCATAAATTATATTTAAAAATTTTAATTATTTAAGGTTGCCAGAATATCTTAGACCCGGTAAAAATCGTTCCTGTACTAATTGTTCCCTGTGCACTAACGTTTGCAAAATTTAATGTGTATTCTTCTTGTGGATATAATAACCTGTTAGGCAACTTGTTTGCTAATTTTGAGGGATTTACAGAAATATAACTTTGATCTGCGATGGTTGTAAAATTAAACTTTCTCAAATCAGAATAAGCCTCAATTACATCCAAACTGTTCATCGCAATATACTTTTGATATGAAATGAACTTTGATTGAACTGTTGCAGATCCTGCTACAACAGTAGAGAAATTAGCATTAGCATTTGTTGTATAGTAGGTAGTTGCTGCGGTTGTAGCATTAGGTACACCAAGAAATATAAAAGACTCAGTAACTGCAGCCTGATATGCAGCTTGTGCGCCGCCAGCCACAGTTAACCAACCCCTCGCAACTGCTTCTGCTTGTAAAAATAAACTCTCTACAGAAGTTAATACCCATGCGTTTTGCGTGGCAGTGCCAGCGGTACCTAGTCCTACTTTAGAAGAAGCGTTACCAAACAAATTAGCTGGGGTAGCTTGACCATATTTTACACCAGCTACTGTCGTTCCGCCACCGGTTGCAGATGCTCCAACATTTCTGTATAATCGCTGCAATCTTGGATCATTGGTAGCATTCATAAGATTTACGGTATAAACATTAGCTCTAACTGCGGTGTTCCCATCTGTGCCGGTAGACGTAAAGCCATAAGTAGCATAAAATGGTGATTGCTTATTTAGTTCATCTACATAGCCTGGATTAACACTAATTGTCTGTCCGCTTTGTAAAACACCCCCATTTGCTACAATTTTAGCAATTTCTGCATTGGTATTTATACCCGCAACAGTAACTTCTGATGTACGAAGTAATAATCTAAGTTTTAATGTATTTGCGTACTTTATAAAATTTGCCTGATGTGAAGCAACGCTCCCGCCACCAGCACCAAATTTTACCACTGACTGAACTACAGCTGGATAAGTAGCTCTTGCAGTACCTTTCATATAAGAAACAGCCTGATCCAATTTTTTGTGTAATGCAAGGTAAACATCTTCTGCTTTATCATATTTAGGAGTAGTTGTTCTTTCTACATGGAAAGCATCTGTATAGGGAATATTTCCATATAGGTCAACTAATTCCTGCCATAATTTTACAGATAGTATACTTGCTGCTCCTGCTAATACAGAATCTCCTTTTGCAAGAGCTTTGGTTTCAACCAGATTTAGATCAAATAAAACATTATAATGATTTTGCCAGAAACCCTGACCAAAAGTGAAATCAATATTATAAGCAGTTTCTTGTTGATTTATTGAAAAATCACCGGGAGGAGCAAAATAGCCCAGCCAGTTTTGCAAGAAATTAGGGCCAACAGCTCTTGCAGCAATACCTGTAGCTCCTGCCGGGAATATTAGTTCTGGCGTAACATTTAATTCTGTAACTGCATTTGGATTATCGTTAATATCCAGAAAACTTTTCTTACAACTGCTAGTGATGATTATTATACCTATAAATATGACTAGTATAAAAGCTTTGTTCTTTAACATATATTTCATGTTTATCGAATTTAATTATAATTAAAATTGTGCAGTCAGGCTTAATCCTAATAATCTGGAAGAAGGGGATTGATTGCTATTTCCTATACCAAAAGTATTATTTGTGGCAGAATAGTTAAACTCTGGATCACCTATTTCATTAGATTTGGGCGTAAACAAGAAAAGATTTTTCCCTACAATTGCAAATGTTAATCTTTTGAATATTTTGCTGTTTCTTAAAATGGTTTGTGGCAAATTATAAGATAAATTTAATTCCCTTAACCTGATAGCTGCTGCACTTTGAAAATAGTTAGTAGCAATACCACGATTTGTACTTGCCCCTGTCCAAAATGCATAGTTACCATCTTGAGTTAAAATGTTTGTGTTATTTACGAATTTACCGGTTCCATCATCATACACAGAATTAGGAAACACAAAGTTTTGCCTGTTGTATTGTGCACTGCGTGCAGAAGTACCATCAAAATCCATATCTGACCCAAGTGCTGAATAGAAACTATGACCTCCTTTATAATCAAATGTCATACTGATAGAAATATCTCCCAATGTGAATGAAGGGGTAACACCAACAACCCACAAAGGTAAAGATCTTCCTTTTACTGCAAGTTCGGGGGCTTGAGAGGGTAACCCAGTAATTTTATCTACAATTACTTTGCCTGTAGCAGGATCTCTAAGATAATCAGTTAATTGAAAAGCAAAAGCAGGTCTTCCTACTACTGCAAGATTATTAACCGTAGGACCTACATTTGTAGTGAAATTTCCACTACCACCTATGGTAACTGGTAAATCCTGAAAAGTATTCAATACCTGGTTATTATTGTAAGTAGCATTCATTTTAAGATCAAATCTACCTCTTCCAACATTTATTAATGGACTTAAGCCTAAATCTAACTCAACGCCATAATTTTTAAACCTGGCAGCGTTGGCTAAAGCAAAAGGATAACCAGTAGTAGACGGCTGGGAAATTGTTAGAATTTGATCTTTACAATCCTGATAAAAATAGGTAGCCTCAAAGTTTATCCTATTTTTAAACAAACCTAATTCTAAACCGCCTTCTGTTGTAATAACCGTTTCTGGCTTTAAATTTTTATCTGGTATAGTTGCATTTGCGGAAAAGCCAGTTATGTTACCATAAGGAAACCCTACAGGCTGTGAAAAAGTAGCTTGTGTAGAATATGGATTTAAATTAACATTTGCAGATTTTGAATAAGCACCTCTAAGCTTTGCGAAAGACACTACATTGCCTTTTAAAGTTGGTATAGCATCAGATAAAACTAATGATGCATTTACGGAAGGATAAAAGAATGAACGATTATTCTTCAATAACCTGCTATCCCAATCGTTTCTTCCTGTAAATTCAACAAAAGCAAATTCTTTAAAGCCAAAGCCCAAAGTTCCATAAACTGAATAAAAAGCAGACTCCCTATTAAAATTATAATTATTAGATGGAAGTCCTACAAGGTTTGCATCACCACTTCTTACAGAGGTATTGTATAAAAATGGCACAACCAAGTTATTTCCTCCTACTGCAACATCTTTAAATCTATTTTGACGAATAGCACCACCCGCTACGTATTTTACATTTAGATTTTTACCAATCCCCTGACTACCATTAAAATAACCATCAAAATTAACTCTGCTTGAATTTGAAAGATCGTTAAACACACTGCCTGGTTTGTTTGAATATTGAGAAGGGCTTCTTTTTGCAGCTGCAAAATCAGTCACAATTACTGGAGCAGTATTATTTTGGGTACTTTGAGTTGAAATTGTACCGTTTATTTTCAAATTGGCTTTTAACCATGGTTTAATATTGTAACCTAAATCAATATTACCTATAACATCATCCGTTCTACCAATTTGGCGAAAATTGCCAATGGCGTAGTAAGGGTTTATAGCAAACTCATTGTAAAAGTTCGAATACTGTGCGAATTTATTATTTTTCCAATCTTTATATTGCAAAAGCGGAATATTATCAGCAGTTTGTAAAACTAAATTGAATACACCACCTGTATATGCCGTACCACCTGTAGCTGCAAGTCCACCCTCGTCTAGTACGTTAAAATTAGACAGTACATAGTTCAAACCATAATTAATATCCAACTTACCATATTGCTTTGAAGCATTAAACCTAAAACTTGTTCTTCTGTTTCTATCTTCTGGTAATGTACCATGTATAATGGCATCATCAGCACTAAAATAAAAATCTTTACCAGAAATTGATAATGTATTTTGAATCGTTAAACCTGTGTTGTAAAAATTTCTTTTATCACTTGCATGTAAATTTGAATAAGATCCAGATTGAATGGATCCATCTTCTAACCTTACGCCAATATCTTGTATGGAACCATCAAACGCAGGTCCATAAAGTTGGTTCTCGTACGGTATATAAATATAGCTACCATCAGGATTAATTAATTCTCCTGCCCCTTGACCAAATTTATGCTGTAATTTAGGAAAAAATGCAACTTTTGTAAATTGTGCGGCTGTAGTAAATGTAACCGCTAATTTATCTCCCGTTCCTTTTTTGGTTGTAATTATAATTACCCCATTCACCGCTTCCGGCCCATAAAGAGCCGCAGATGCAGAACTTTTTAAAATAGTCATTGTCTGAATATCTTCTGGTGCAATAGAAGAAAGAAAACCAAGCGGAGTAGGTGCACCATCAATAACAAGCATAGGTTGATTATTACCTGTTAATGAACGTATACCTCTAATGTTGATCTTAGCATTTTCAAAAACACTGCTGTTAGTTGTAGCAATAGAAACACCTGATACCTTACCGTTTAATGCTTGTTGCGCATTAACAGATTTACCTTGTGTAAGCGTTTTAGCAGTTATAGTTGTAGCTGCAGCTCCATTTTCTTTAGCTTGTCTTCTTAAACCTAAAGCACCTACCACTGTTACAACTTCCAATTCCCTTCCAGATGTATTTTTGACAATAATAAAATTAACAACTGCCTCGCTGCCACTTTTTATATCTTTCGTAATAATTTCTGTTCCTGTAACTCTTATTGTAGCATTATTAGCTACATTGGATAAGCGAAAATTACCTTTAGCATCTGTTGAAGCACCAATTCTGCTTCCCACAACACTAACAGAAGCACCTGCAACAGGTAAATTTTGTTCGTCTAATACCGTTCCGGTCACCACCCGGCCTTGTGCAAATGCCAATACTCCAAAGAGCATAAACATCACAAACAGTGATAAAATTCTTGTCATTAGCAAAAAATTAAGGTTTAATGAATTGTAAAAATAAGGATATTTTTTAAACGTAAAAAAATTGTTAATTAAAAAGCATATTTTTCTTAACAATATAGTGACAGCACAATAACATAAACCGCTGCATAAAATCTTAAATATTGTTAAAGCTTATACAATAGCTGACACTTTATTTCAGTTTTATGGTTTTTATTGATAAGATCCAATGTTGATCCAATAGTAGTGTTATTTATATATACATACCGGGATAACTTTATCCATGCAGTAATCTTCTTTGTTAGATCCATATTAAAATTTATGTAATACCGATACCCTTTTCCATAAAATAAAGGGATAGAATAACTGAATAATACATCATTTTCATAAGCATATAAGCGGCTGTTATATCCATCTGTTTCAAAATATTGAAGGCGAATATTGCCCGAATATGGTTTTAAATAAGGCGTATACAACACATCGCCATATAAAAGAAATCCATTCTCTGCAGCTTGCCCTTTTTTATCGTACCATACAGCTTCTGCCCTGCTGCGAAATGTAAACTCTCTGCTTAATTTATAAGAAAATTGTGTTCGAAAATTTTGTTTTGGCTGCGGTATTACCGGGCTTAAGGTGATGTTATCCGGATTATAATTGATAGATTTTGTTTCTGACTTAAAGCGGGCATACATCTCAAAAAATTTGCTCGGAGTATAAGTAAACTGTATTAAAAAATCTGAGCCGGTTGTTGGTGCATTTATCCTGTATTTTAACCAGGGAAATCTATAAAAATCTGCGTATGCATCCACACGCCAGGCAGCGGTAGGCCTAACTGTTATACCAGAGAGGAATCCTTTTTCATTTGTAGGTAAACTGTTTTCTGTAAATGCACTTGTGTATAAAGATTGATAGCCTTTGGAAATATTCCGGTATACAAAGCTCATATCTACATTTGCTGCAGTGCTTATCAATATACCATTTATAAATGCGGTATACTTTTTATCTGTAGCAGCGGCTTCACCATAAAAGTGCATGTTTTTATAAGTATATCCATAATCAACACTATAATTTCCAAAACTTTTACCGGAGAGTGCATACAGGTTATATGGATCTGCCTGTTTTTGCAATGGATATTTAAAATTGTATTGAATAGCATTTATTCCTACATGCAGCCTTTTTATTAGGTAAGAAAAATTACCGCCAAATGCCAGTTGTTTTTGAATACCCTTATCTGCCACTTCACTTTTGGTGCGGTGAAAACCGGATATTTGCAGCGACGAAACAAAATCTTCTGCAGTTTGCGAAGTATCTGTAATAAAGTTTGCATCTACATTTTTGTAGGAGCCAAAAAGAGTTGCCTCCCATTTGCCTTTTGCAAGCGTAAGGCCTACACCCCGATGAAAATTTATTTCTCCTGCAGAGTTGTAAGGCCGCAGAATATCTGCCTGCCTTTTAGTAGAAAGTACATCTGGTCCCTTTTTAAATGCAAGGCTCATCCATTGGGTAAGCCCCTGCCCCATATTTACCGTAAAGTCTCCCAAAGCAAGTGATTTTATGATACCTGCTTTACTCAAAAAAAAGTGTGCAGAATAAAAATCAAAGCCTTGTTTTTGTGACCCTTTAAAAAATTGCTCTCCCGCATCTTTTTCTGCTATTATACCATATTGCAATAGATTTTTGTAATTATACCGGTATCGCAAAAATAATTTTTGTGGCGAACCTTGGTAATAATTTTTACCCGCGGCAGGATCAATTTTATAACCCTGCGATTTTTCCAACACCTGCGAAAGCCTTGCTAACAACGTATTGTCTCCGCCATGCATTCGTTTTTTTAGAGATGTAAAAATAGCTGGGTCGTCATTAACAACAACATACCCTCTTATTTTTTGTATGGTTGCAATATCCCAACCAGGCACAGCCTGTAGCTCGTAAATATTAATGAGTTTGCCTAAAAGATTTTTGTAATCAATAAGATTTTGAATTTGTACAGGGCTTAAAACCCTAAGATTTTTCAACATAGATTCTGAAGCTGTATTTATATTTATCGGGTTCTTTTGATACTGAGCCATTTCCTGCAAATACGAATCGTCTTCCGTTTCTACATCCGCATTATTTTCGGTAATATTTTCAAGTTGCTGCTCTGTATTGCTGTTGGATGCAGGCTCTTTTACCTGTGCATTTATACCTGCACAAACAAAGAAAAATAAACTGTAGCATATAACTTTTCTCATTTGCTATCATCTTTAAAATTATATACAAGCAACAGGCCCGGCGACACTCCCAAAAGCTGGTGAAACCCCGCTGATACATCTAATCTCAAATTTTTATATTTAAACCCGAAGCCGCCAAAGCCACTGTTGGTATCGCTTCTAAAGCCTGCTCTTACAAAAAATTGTTTTTTAAAATGATATTGTATACCGCCTGTTGCATTAATAGGCTTATCTTCTTCTTTTACTAATTCCGTACTTACATAAAAATTATCTGATGCATCATAACCTACACCAAATTTATATGCAGACGCTAATTTTTCGTTAGTGGTTTTATCTAATTTACCCCCAACAGGATTGTAAACATGTATACCTGCATTCAACTTTTCTGATACATGGACAATAGCGCCTGCTTCAACATTTAAGGCTGATGCATTGTTGTATGCAGGAATACGATAGCCATAATAATTAAACTGAATGCCCACATCAACCTTGCTTCCAAGAGACCTTGCAAAGGCAATACCTGCTTTTTGTTCACTAAAATTAGCAGCACCGGCATAATTTATCTGTACCCCAAAATTTCCCAGTGCAGAGGGAAATGCAGCCGCTATACCATAAACACTGTTCTCTGCTAATAAAAATCTTCTCTCTCCATAAACACCCACACCTGCAATTTTTGTTTGTGCCAGTGCTGCCTGGTTACTGGTAAAAGAGAAGGGATCATTTTGTTTGGTAGTATATGCACCAAGGCTTATGTAAGGCATGCTGATGCTGTATCTCAGGGATTGAGCAAATGAAGTAAAGGCATGGCAAACCAATATTAACTGTAGCCAAAGCAGGTAAATTTTTTTTCTCAAAGCAGTAGTTGATTTTAATAAATACAAGATAAATTAATTTGATTAATATATGTGCTGTGTATTTATATAATTGGTTGCAATAGTTTTTATAATTTTGCGCTTATGCAAATTTTAGACGGTAAGATAGTAGCGCTAGCTGTAAAAAATGAGATAAAACAGCAAACCATACTTCTTAAAAATGAAAACAATAAAATACCTCATCTTGCAGCAATACTGGCAGGCACGGATGGTGCAAGCGAAACATACGTGGCAAATAAAATAAGAAGCTGTGAAGAAGTTGGTTTTAAAAGTACCATGATTCGCTTTGATATAGATGTTACTGAAGAAACATTAATTGCTGCTATAAAAAAACTAAACGAGGATGATGATGTGGATGGCATTTTGGTACAGCTTCCTTTACCCAAACAAATTAACGAAAGCAATATTATAAACCTTATACATCCTTCAAAAGATGTGGATGGATTTCACCCAGTAAGTGTGGGTAAACTCGTACAAGGGTTAGAAACTTTTATACCTGCAACGCCTTTTGGGGTAATGCTTTTATTAAAATATTATAACATAGAAACCGAAGGAAAACATGCAGTAGTTATTGGTAGAAGTAATATTGTAGGAAGACCGATGAGCATTTTACTGAGCCAAAATACAAACCCCGGAAACTGCACTGTAACCTTATGCCATAGCCGAACGAAAAATCTGGAAAAAATTTGTATGGAAGCAGATATTATTGTAGCTGCACTCGGCACACCAGGCTTTTTAAAAGCACACATGGTAAGAGAAAATGCAGTGGTGATAGATGTAGGCATAACAAGGGTTACAGACAAAACAAAAAAATCTGGCTTTGCCATAAAAGGGGATGTAGATTTTGTAAACGTAGCGCCAAAATGCAGCTACATAACACCAGTGCCAGGTGGTGTAGGATTGATGACCATTGCTGCATTGTTAAAAAATACTTTTGCTGCAGCAACAAGAAAAATTAAATAAAAAAATTTGGAACAAATAATAGAAATACAAACATCTTTACCTGTAATGGAGAGTTTTTACACCATACAGGGCGAAGGTTTTCACCAGGGCAGGGCTGCATATTTTATACGACTTGGCGGATGCGATGTAGGCTGCGTTTGGTGCGATGTAAAAGATAGTTGGGATGCTACAAAACACCGTTTAATCGAAATAGAAACACTCGTAAAAGAAGTAAAAAATACTGCTGCGGAAATGGTGGTTATTACAGGCGGTGAACCACTGATGCACAACCTTAAGCTGCTTACTGAAAAATTACAGCAGCAGGGTTTGGAAACGAATATTGAAACATCAGGTTCCTCGCCACTCTCTGGTTCGTGGGACTGGATATGCCTTTCGCCAAAAAAATTTAAAGCACCATTGCCCGAAGTATTACCCAATGCAAATGAACTAAAGGTGGTTATTTTTAATAAAAGCGATTTTAAATGGGCGGAAGAATATGCCGCACAGGTTTCGCCAAATTGCAAATTATATTTACAGCCAGAGTGGAGCCGGAATGCAGATGTTACGCCATTAATGATTGAGTACATCAAAGAAAATCCGCAATGGGAATTATCGTTGCAGTTGCACAAATACATAAATGTGCCATAAGTGAAAATAGGAACAACATATAAATGCATAAACCCAAAGAAAAGAATTTAAGAAAACTACTTCCCGTAGTTACACAGCTTTCTACTTTTTGCGGTGCTTTAAATAAAAAATTAACAGAATTTCAATCAAAACTTTACCCATTAAAATTATCTTCATTGATATTTAAAATTCAATGAAAAAACTTCACATAAAAATATATTCTACAGCAATTATTATTTCTTTTTTTATTACACCGGCGCTATCAAAAGCACAATGGTACAATCCAGAAAAAATAAATAAAAAAGCATCTTATTTATACCAGTTTGCTTACGAAGAAGTAACTTCTGGCAAATACGCTGAATCTATTGCGCACCTTACAGATGCACTAAAAGCAGAGCCAAAATATATTGATGCAAACCTTGCCCGTGCAGATGTATATGCCAAGATGAAAAATTACAGTATGGCTATTGCAGATTATGAAACTGCATTTACAAAAGATACAGTATATGCACAGGCAAGTTTATTGCAATATTCCATCTCGCTTGCGGGCAGTGGCAATTTTGAAAAAGCATTGGAAATTGTAAATAAATTTCTGGAAAATCGCAATTTAAATCCACGAACAATTAAGGCTGCAAATAGTAGAAAAAGCAATTACGAATTTGCAGTAGAATATGCAAAAGAGCATCCTGCAAAAGGATATATATTTAACCCGCAAAATATGGGAGACAGCATCAACACAACCTACTTAGAATATCTCCCCTCCATTACTGTAGATGGAAACAAAATGATTTTTAACAGAAGAGTAAACAGCGACGAAGATTTTTATGAAAGTAATAAAATAAATGCTGTGTGGCAAAAAGCTACACCGGTTAAGGGCCGGCTAAATACAAACTTTAATGAGGGCGCACAAAACATTTCGCAGGATGGGCAATGGCTTATTTTTACCGGTTGCAATTACCCCGAGGGAGAAGGAAGTTGCGACCTTTATATTTCCTATAAAAATAAAAACGGAGAGTGGAATGAGGCTGAAAATCTGGGAAGAATAGTGAATACAGAAGCATGGGAAAGCGCACCATCTTTATCGCCGGATAAAAGAGATTTATATTTTAGCAGCACAAGACCCGGCGGTTTTGGCGGATCAGATATATGGGTAACACACCGTAATGAAAAAGGACAGTGGAGCAAACCCGAAAATTTAGGAGCAACTATAAATACAGCCGGTGACGATGGCTGCCCTTACATACACGCAGATAATCAAACCTTGTACTTTAATAGCAATGGGCGTGCTGGCTATGGTATGAGTGATCTTTTTGTAGTAAGAAAAAATGAAACCGGAAAATGGCAAATGCCGGAAAACCTTGGCTATCCTATAAATACAATTGATGATGAAGGATCTCTTATTGTGGCTGCAGATGGTAAAACAGCTTATTATGCAAGCGATAAAGGAAATTATAAAAATGGGTTGGACTTGTACAGCTTTGAATTAAGGGATAATATTAAAGCATTAAAAACACTGTGGGTAAAAGGAAAAATTTATGATAAGAAAACAAATGAAGGACTTCCATCCTCGGTTGAACTAAGAACAATAGATTCCGGCTATATACTTTCTACATTGCAAACAAATGAAGATGGAAATTACCTTACTACTTTACCCTCAGGAAAAAATTATGCATTTACAGTAAATAAAAAAGGGTATTTATTTTATTCAGAAAATTTTAGCCTGGCGGGAGAAATTGCTGACTCGCCGAGGGTAATAAATATACTATTACAACCCATTGAGACCGGTGCTTCTGTTATACTGAATAATATTTTCTTTGCCTCCAAAAAATTTGAACTGGAAAAAACATCTTATGCAGAATTAGACAAAGTTGTTTTGCTGATGAATGAAAATCCAAAACTGATTATTTTAATAAGTGGTTACACAGATAATGTGGGCAAACCCACAGATAATTTATTACTGAGTGTAAACAGGGCCAAGGCAGTAGTTGCCTACTTACAAAACAAAGGTATTGGCGCAAAACGCCTGTCTGGCAAAGGTTTTGGCGAAGCAAATCCTGTAGAATTAAATGCAACAGAACACGGAAGAGCAAAAAACAGGAGAACAGAATTGACTGTGATAACTAATTAAAATTAAGTTTACACAAAAATAAATGCAATGGATACCCTCGTAAGAAAACAGGCAGACTAAATTAACGACAGCCTTCTAGATTTTACAAGACAATCCTTTTAAAGGAAAAAAAATTGCTTTACATTTTTATATTTATGAAGACGATGATGACGAAACTGCATATCTGCTAAGTGATACTACTGTAAAAAAAGATTACTGGAAGCTATAAAAAATTAAAAGAAAATATTCTCTTAACGCATTTTCCATATCTGACAACGAAATTATACCAAATGATGATGGCAAATGAGAAATATTCTTTTAGAAAAAAATACTGCAGAAGATTTTAAATATTTGTCAAAAACTGATCTAAAAATTTAAGAAAATAGCCATTTAGTTTTTGGCAATAAGTAAACAACCCTTTGAAGGAATTGGAAAGGCAGAGTTATTAAAAGGCGATTTAAAAGGGTTTTGGAGCAGAAAAATAGATGATGAGCATAGCATCGTTTATGCTGCTGATAATGAAAAAATAATAATTATTTCCTGCAGTTAACATTACAATTTTTAAAAATCCTTATGTTTGCTTAATGCCAAACGACTTGCTTTATCAAATTGCACTTACCCTTATTCCCAATATAGGCGATGTGCGTGCAAAAGCTTTATTAGAAACTTTTGGTGATGCTGCCGCCGTATTTAAAGCCTCTGAAAAAACCCTGGAAAAAATTGATGGTATTGGCACTATTGCAGCAAGATCTGTAAAACATTTTTCGGATTTTAAAATTTGCGAAGAAGAAATCTCCTTTATAGAAAAAAATAAAATTTCGACTCATTTTATTACAGATGAGCATTACCCTCAGCGATTACTAAACTGCTATGATAGCCCAACCATGCTGTATTACAAAGGCAATGCAGATCTTAATGCGCCTAAAATAGTTTCTATTGTAGGCACAAGAAATAATTCGGATTATGGCAAAACAGTTTGCGAAAATGTAGTGGCAGATTTACAGGAGCAAAATGTAATTGTAATGAGTGGGCTTGCTTTTGGCATAGATACGATTGCCCATAAAGCATCGCTTAAAAATAATTTAAAAACCGTTGCTGTACTTGCACATGGGTTGGATAAAATTTACCCTGCACAAAACAAAATGCTTGCAAAAGAAATGCTATCTGCCGGTGGGTTACTTACAGATTTTATTAGTGGTACAACTCCTGACAGACAAAATTTTCCCCGCCGAAACCGAATAGTGGCGGGCAATTGCGATGCACTTATTGTAATTGAAAGCAGTAAAAAAGGCGGATCGCTTATTACGGCAGAACTTGCAAACAGTTATAACAAAGATGTTTTTGCCATACCAGGCCGTGTAAATGACAGCCGCAGCGAAGGTTGTAATTATCTTATAAAAAATAACAAGGCTTTACTCATAACCTGCGCACAGGATTTGATAGAAATAATGAGCTGGGATATAACACCTAAAAAAATAAAAAAACAGCGGGAATTGTTTATTGAACTTACGCCTGATGAAAGAACCATCACCGATATATTAAACGAACAGGAGCAAATACAAATAGACCAATTGTATTTTAAAAGCGGCTTAAGTAGCAGTGCTGTGGCAAATGCATTGCTCATGCTAGAAATGCAGGGTGTAGTAATATCGTTGCCTGGTAAGGTTTATAAGTTGGCGTAAAGAATTTAGCAGAGGGCATTGCGCAGTTAGCAGTATCCTATCTGTAAATTAATAATTCCTAGTTTCTAATTCCATTATCTTTGCCTATGGCAACAAAAAAATCTCCTGCAAACAGCAATCCCAACAAATTTTTTGGCGAAGGGCTCACATTTGATGATGTACTTTTAGTTCCGGCCTATTCTGATGTTTTACCCAGAGATGTGAACATACAAACTATGCTCACTAAAAAAATCACCCTTAATATCCCCATGCTTAGTGCGGCAATGGATACCGTTACCGAAGCACAACTTGCAGTTGCACTGGCAAGAGAAGGAGGTCTTGGGATTTTGCATAAAAATATGAGCATAGAGCATCAGGCAGACCAGGTGCGTAAAGTAAAAAGAAGTGAGAACGGCTTGATACTGGACCCCGTAACCTTATCGCCAGATGCTACCATTGGCGAGGCTTTACGCCTGATGAGAGAAAATAAAATAGGTGGCATACCCATTGTGGATGCACAGCATAAACTGGTGGGGATACTCACCAACAGAGACCTTCGTTTTGAAACAAATCTTAAGCAAAAAGTGAGCGAAGTAATGACAAAAGAAAATCTCATTACAGCACCGGAAGGCACTGATCTTAAAAAAGCAGAACTCATTTTTAAGAAAAATAAAATTGAAAAATTACCTGTAATAAATAAAGCTGGTAAATTAATAGGGCTGGTAACATTTGGTGATATTTTAAAATTAAAAAGTCATCCGCATGCAGTAAAAGATTCCTTTGGCCGCTTACTCGTAGGTGCGGGCGTAGGTATTACCTACGATACTATGCAGCGTGTGGAAGCATTACATAAAGCAGGGGTAGATGTTATTTGCCTGGATAGTGCACATGGCCATACAAAAGGCGTTATAGATATGCTGAAAGCGATAAAAAAACAATTTAAACATACAGATATTATTGCCGGAAATGTAGCAACAGCCGCAGGTGCAAAAGCTTTGGCAGATGCAGGTGCAGATGCCGTGAAAGTGGGTATAGGCCCGGGTTCTATATGTACCACACGTGTGGTGGCAGGCACAGGTGTACCACAGATTACAGCGGTAATGGAAGCAGCATTGGCACTTAAAAATAAAAATATTGGTATTATAAGCGATGGCGGTATTCGGTATACCGGGGATATGGTAAAAGCCATTGCCGCCGGTGCTACCTGCGTAATGATGGGTAATGTTTTTGCCGGTACCGAAGAAAGCCCCGGCGAAACAATTATTTACGAAGGCCGCAAATTTAAACAATACCGTGGCATGGGCTCGCTCGGTGCAATGGCGCAAGGCAGCAGCGATCGTTATTTTCAGGATGTGGAAGATGATATAAAAAAGTTTGTACCCGAAGGCATAGAAGGTAGAGTAGCTTTTAAAGGAAGTCTGCGGGAAGTTACACATCAATACACCGGCGGCTTAAAAGCGGGTATGGGTTATTGTGGTGCAGAAAATATTAAAGCCCTGCAACAAAGGGGAACGTTTGTAAAAATTACCAATGCAGGTATGAAAGAAAGCCATGCGCATGATATTGCTATTACTAAAGAAGCGCCTAATTATAGCAGGTAGAGCGTAACCAGTTGGCAGTGGACAATAAGAATGGATTTTTGTTTGAATTAAGGGCAAAGGTTTATAACAATAATTTTGAGTAACCTATGCATTAATGTGTAACATAAGAATACCGACAGCCACTTTAGCAGCGGCTTTTTGCGGCATACCAACAATTAACTTTGAGAAAAAAAGAAGATATACAATGTGAGCTACTTCAATAAATTTACGAAATACGAAAACCCTTTAAAATTAACTAAAGGGTTTTTTGTTTTGTTGTAAAACGAATTTTTTGTGTTGTAAATTGCACCTGGAAAATATAAAAAATTAGCCAAAATATTAATGGCTTTTAAAATAGTTTTCCTGCAATTTTTTTAATTAATGCTTAATTAATCATCCTATGAACGGTTTTAATTTCTCTAAATATAATCCTGCGGAAAACGCAAAAGGAGATTTTGAAAAACTCCTGGATGTTTTTACTCAACTGCTTACCCACACCAGCGGCGATTTTAATGAAGCTATGCAGTGGCTTAATGAACTGGACAAAGAATATAAACTCACCAATAAAGATTATGGTATTGGCGATTTTTTAGAAGACCTCAAAAACAAAGGATATATAACAGAGGATAATGAAAAAGGTGAAATAAAAATTACCCCAAAAACGGAGCAAACTATTCGAAAAAAAAGCCTGGAAGAAATTTTTGGTAAATTAAAAAAAACGAAACAAGGCAATCACCAAACCTTTAAACCCGGTGGCGGAGATGAAATAAATCCGGAAACAAGGCCTTTTCAGTTTGGTGATACAATGGAGCAAATTGACTTTACAAATTCTATACGCAATGCACAAATAAACCATGGCATAGATAGCTTTCGCATGCAGGAAGATGACCTGGAAATAAGAGAAACAGATTTTAAATCGCAGACATCTACAGTGCTGATGATAGATATTTCTCACTCTATGATTTTGTATGGCGAAGACAGGATAACGCCTGCAAAAAAAGTGGCCATGGCACTAAGCGAATTAATAAAAACGAAATACCCGAAAGATACGTTGGATATTGTAGTATTTGGTAATGATGCATGGACCATAGAAGTAAAGGATTTACCGTATTTACAGGTAGGGCCTTATCATACCAATACTGTTGCTGGCCTGGAGCTTGCCATGGATCTTTTGCGCCGCAGGCGCAACCCCAATAAACAAATTTTTATGATTACAGACGGCAAGCCCACCTGTTTAAAAGTGGGTAAACAATATTATAAAAACAGCTTTGGTGTAGATAGAAAAATACTTACCCGGTGCATGAGCCTTGCTACACAATGCAAAAAATTAAAAATACCTATTACAACTTTTATGATTGCCAGCGATCCTTACCTGCAGCAGTTTGTACAGGAATTTACAGAAACTAATAATGGCAAGGCTTTTTTTGCTTCGCTGGATAAACTGGGTGCATTTATTTTTAAAGATTTTGAAAGCGGGAAGCGGAAAACGGTTTATTAATTTCAACAAATAAATTACGAAAATAAAATTTAAAAGAAAACAGCTTTGCGTTATATCAGCAATAAAGACCGTAAAGTGAAATTTAAAAGACAAAACGCCTTATTGGCAAAAATCTTGAAATAAAAATTAAAAAATAAAACAGTAATAATAAAAGATGATTGATAAAAAACCAACAACGCTAGGCAAATTAAAAAACAGCGGCTACACATCAAAATCTATTAAAGATGAAATAAGAGATAATCTTATCGTAAAAATTAAAGCAAAAGAAAATCCTTTTCCCGGTATTTTAGGATATGAGGATACGGTAATACCTGATACAGAGCGGGCATTATTAAGCAGGCACAATATGCTTTTTCTTGGACTGCGGGGGCAGGCAAAAACCCGTATGGCAAGGCAAATGATTGCTTTGCTGGATGAGTATATTCCTGTAGTGGCTGGCAGTGAAATAAATGATGACCCCTTAAAACCGATATCCGTTTATGCGGTAAATTTAATCGCAGAAAAAGGAGATGAAACGCCTATTGAATGGCTGCACCGGAGTGCACGCTATGGAGAAAAACTGGCAACGCCAGATGTGAGCGTGGCAGATCTTATTGGCGATATTGACCCCATAAAAGCAGCCAATTTAAAATTAAATTTTGCTGATGAACGTGTATTGCATTATGGTATTATACCCCGCAGCAACCGTTGTATTTTCGTAATAAACGAATTGCCCGATCTGCAGGCCAGGATACAAGTTTCTTTATTTAATATTTTGGAAGAAGGAGATTTGCAGATACGTGGTTTTAAACTGCGGTTACCATTAGATGTACTGTTTGTATTTACAGCAAACCCCGAAGATTATACGAACAGGGGAAGTATTGTAACGCCACTAAAAGACAGAATAGAAAGTCAGATTCTTACGCACTATCCTAAAACATTAGAAACTGCTTTGCAGATTACAGAACAGGAAGCGGCAATAAACGATGCGCAAAAAGAAAAAGTAGTAGTAAGCGATCTTATAAAAAGATTGATAGAGCAGGTAGCTTTTGAAGCAAGGGACAGTGAGTTTGTAGATAAGAAAAGTGGCGTAAGTGCAAGGCTTACCATTGCTGCTTACGAAAATGCAGTAAGTGCCGCAGAACGCAGGGCTATAATAAACGATGAGCAAACCACACAGGTTTGGATGAGCGATCTTACCGGAATTATACCATCCATTACCGGAAAAATAGAATTGGTTTATGAAGGAGAACAGGAAGGCCCTTTTCAGGTTTCCTTTAATTTATTGGAGAAAGCCATTCGTACTCAATTTAAACAATACTTTCCCGATCCTGAAAAACTAAAAAAGAAAAGAGGAAAAGAGGCTGCGCCGGAAAACCCTTACAAAGCAATACTGGCCTGGTTTGACAGTGGCAATGCACTAAACCTTTTTTTAGAAACAAAGGATGAAGATAAAGTACAGATTTTATACAAGGTAAGCGGACTTCATGCGCTGGTAAAAAAAATGTATGGCAATCTTACTGAAAAAGAAACAGCCCTATTGATGGAATTTGTATTACACGGACTTGCTGCACACTCCCTCATAAGTAAAAAAATTATTGAAGGTAAAATAGAATTTAAAGACCTGATGGGAAGCATGATGAATATGGGCAGTGAGCATTTTAGTGAAGAAGATTTAACGGAAGATGATTTTTAGGATATTTATTTTTATAATAAAGGCGCAACTAAGTTGCGCCTTTATATTTCCTTAACTTTTTTGAATATTAAAATTTGTATCCGAAAGAAATACCTGGTAAGTAAGGAAGAAAATATCCTTTACCAAATACGGGTGTTATTCCTGCTCTAAAAAGAAAACCACCTTCTTTTGGTTGTAATCTGTATCCAAAATATAAATGCCCAAAAGTAGAATTGAATTTCTCGTTATCAGAAAAATTTATATCAACTGTTTTACTACTTGCAGATACAATGGTAGCCCCTCCGCCAATTTCAAAATAATGCCTGCTGTCTTTTCCTAACAAATAATTTATTTCAAGAGGTATAAATAATACAGTAGCCTTATCATATGCTGGGGTATTATTACCATTGTTGTAATTCTGTTTTATTGAAAAACCGCCTATACCAACCCTAAAACCAAGTCCATCCTCTTTTTTCATTAAACGCATATCATAGTTTGCGGAAAAGATACCAGGGCCTCCTAACTCTGCATAAACAGACTTTGCTGCTGTTTGAGCACTAGATACAAAAAAAAGAAAACAACAAATAAGTGATGTGGAAATTGATTTCATAAAAAAAATTTAGTTTGATAAAATAGAATTGAAATTAAGTTAAGTTTTGTGCAAATACGTTGACAAATGTCAACAAATAAAGACTGTAGATGATTTTTGCAAAGTTAATGCTGCATGTTAAATCAAAATTAACTTTATATAATATTTACCTCTCTTTCAAGTTTCACAAAAAAACGATTATTTACAGATTCAATTATTTTTTGGCTTAGCTGCAAAATTTCATCACCACTTGCGTTACCATAATTTACAAGAACAAGTGCTTGTTTTTCGTGGCAACCTGCATCATCTTTTCTATAGCCTTTCCAACCACACTCTTCTATTAGCCAGCCTGCTGCCAGTTTGGTTTCATTCTCATTTACCGGGTATCCTATTATGTTGGGGAAAGTTTTTTTTAATTGTTGAAATTGTTCATTACTGATTGCAGGATTTTTAAAAAAACTGCCGGCATTTCCAATAACAGCGGGGTCGGGCAGTTTACTTTTACGGATACTGATAACGGCGTCTGATATAGCTTTAATAGTTACCTGCTCAATCTTCATCTTCGCTAGCTCCTCCTCAATTGCACCATAACTTGTATTGAATACAGGGATTTTATTCAACCGGAAAGTAACCGATGTAATTACAAATTGTCCTTTATATTTATTTTTAAAAGCGCTTTCTCTATAACCGAATGCACAATCATTTTTAGAAAAGACAACTGTTTTTTTTTCATGAATATTATAGGCTTCCAATTCATAAAAAATATCTTTTAATTCCACACCATAGGCTCCAATATTCTGCATAGGGCTTGCGCCTACATTCCCTGGTATTAATGAAAGATTTTCTGCTCCTGCAAAATTATTTTTTATACAAAATAAAATAAACTCGTGCCAGCCCACGCCTGCACCACTACGCACGTATACATAATCTGCATCTTCATTAATTTTTTTTATCCCAATAATTTCATTTTTTAAAACTAACCCATCAAAGTTTTTTGTGAAAAGGATATTGCTACCGCCGCCGAGGAAAAGTGTTGGCAGTTGGCGGTTTTCCTTTTTCATTTCTTTATCATATAAAATTTCAGCCAGTTCTTCAATATTATTAAAGGTGTTAAAATACTTTGCCGTTACATTTATACCGAATGTATTTAACTGTTTTAAAGAAAAATTTTCTTTGAAATTCATTTTTATTTTTTTTACTTCAATAAGTGAAAAAAGATATTTTAAAAAGGATCCACATCCACCGTTACCCACACACTTTTAAAATGTTTTTCGCTTAGCAATAAATTAATATGATTACGAATTACCTTTCTGTATGTTCCACTCATGCCTGTTTCTTTGGGCAATTTTATCATAAGCTCCATGAGATATAAATTTCGCAACCTCCCAACCATAGGTGCAGCGGGCCCGGTAATAAATTTTTTTAAATCCTGCGATAATAATGCAGCCAGTTTTTCTGCCGCAGCATATACTATTTCTTTATCCTTGTGCTTTAGCATTATCATCACCACCCTGCTAAAAGGTGGATAAAAAAATTCTCTTCTGTTTACTATTTCATATTCATAAAACTTTTCAAAATCATGCTGCTGTACCAATTGCAATACAGGGTGTTTTATGTTTATTGCCTGTATCAAAACTTTTCCCTGCTCAAATTTTCTTCCGGCTCTGCCGCTCACCTGCTCCATTAACTGAAAAGCTCTTTCATTAACCCGAAAATCTGCAAAGCTCAGTAAACCATCTGCATCCAGCACACCAACCAGGCTCACTTTATCAAAGTCCAGCCCCTTTACAACCATTTGTGTTCCTACTAAAATATCCAGGCGCTGCTGCTCAAATAAATGTATAAGATTATCATGCGCCGTTTTGCCACGCACACTATCCACATCCATTCTTGCAATTTTAAAATTGGAAAAATCATTCTCTAACTGCTCTTCAATTTTTTCTGTACCAAAGTTTTTTTCCAGCCAGTCATTACTGCCGCATGCCGGGCAGATAACTAATTTAGGATAAGTGCTGCCGCAATAATGGCAATGCAATTTATTGCTGTATTTGTGTAAAGTAAGTGATACATCACAGTGTACACATTGAGGTATATAACCACAGCTACCGCATATTAGGTAAGGATTGTAGCCTCTTCTGTTTTGAAAAAGTATCACCTGCCTGTCTCCTTCTACTGCTTTTTGTATGGCATCTTTTAATTGCGGGCTTATCATCACTTTTCCTTTTTGCACTACCTCTCTTGTATTTATGATTTCTATATCTGGTAATTTTATTCCGCCAAAACGTTCTGCTAAATAAACCAGCCCATATTTATATTGTTTTGCATTGTAGTAACTTTCCAAAGAAGGTGTGGCACTACCCAATAACGTTTTTGCCCCAAATAAACCGGCGTAAAAAATGGCGGCATCCCGGGCATTATACCTCGGTGCAGGGTCTTGCTGTTTATAAGAACTGTCATGTTCTTCATCCACAATTATTAACCCCAAATCTTTAAACGGAAGAAAAAGTGAACTCCTTGCTCCAAGAATAATTTTTATCTCTCCGGTTCTTATTTTATTCCATAATTCTATTCGCTCCTGGTTATTAAATTTAGAATGATAAATGGCAATATTACCACCAAAATGTATTTGCAGCCTGCGAATGATCTGTGCAGTTAAAGCAATCTCCGGCAGCAAATACAGCACCTGCCTGCCTTGTGTAAAATATTGCTCCATCAGCTTCACATAAATTTGCGTTTTACCACTTCCTGTTACTCCATGCAGCAGGCACACATTTTTTTCTGTAAAAACATTCTTTACCTGCTGAAAACAAATTTCCTGCGCTGCACTCAAATCAAAATTTACCTTTACATTTTTGGGTAAAGATTTTATTCTGTCTATACTTCGCTTTTCTATTATTAATACTTTTTTATCTGCAAGGCCTTTTAATTGAGCAGGCGTAGCACCAGATTTTTTTAGCAATGCCGTTTGTGTAACTTCACTCTCTGTTTTACTAAGGTGTAAAAATGCGAGCAGCAATTCCATCTGTTTAGGTGCACCTTTCCAGTCATTTAATAATAAACTTAAGGCTTCTTCGCCAGCAAACTGCGGGTTTAGTATTACGTAATTTTCTTTTTTTATTTTATACCGCTCGTTTAGTTCTTCCCAAATAAAACAAACTTTTTTATCAATCAGTTTTTTTATAACCGGGTACACATGGTTGGCATCTAATATTTGCTGCACTTCGGTAAGCTGCAATTGTTTTTTTATAAGTAATGCCTCTGCCACCAAAAATTCTTCATTACCAAGGTCGCTAAAATCATCTCCATGTTCATCATTAAATATTAATACCGTTTCACTGCTTAGTTTAAAATTTGCCGGCAATGCAGCAGCCATTACTTCACCTTCTGCGCACATGTAATATTCGCTCATCCACTGCCACAATGTTAACTGCTGCGGGTATAGCAAAGGCAGATCATCCAAAATATTTAAAATCGATTTTGTTTTGTAAACGGGTTGCTCTCTAATTATTTTTTTTATAATTCCTGCATATTTTTTGTTTTTACCAAAAACTACTTC
>JANXXM010000069.1 GCA_025350645.1 Ferruginibacter sp. | reverse complement strand
TAAAAAAAAATATTTTTTCATTTTCCTATAATCATTTTTATAAAATTAAAAGGATAAACAAAAAATATAAAGCGCCATAATTAATGAGGCTGTAATAAATTTTGTTAGTTATTTCATAACAATATTTTTCAATTGCTAAAGTACACTTTCATACAGTAAAAAAACAGGTTCTTACAATGAACAAATAACATTTTTTTATAGTAGATTTATGAAGCATAATTTTTATTAAAATAAAAAAATATGAAAGCAAAAACTTTTACATTCCTTTTGTTTGCCTGTTGCATAACTATTTCTGCAAAAAGTCAATCTCTTTTTTATATACAGTACAGGTTTACAACTATTGAGGATACTACATTGTACCATGTTTTTCTTTTAAGGGAAGAAGATGGTACCGGCTTTTACCGGGTAAATTTTTATGATGATGAAACCCATCAAAATACTATAGTAGACCTGGATATGGAAGAAACGTATTTTAAAGATAAAAACGGAAATACCGATAATACAAAAATATATTTTAAGGGCTCAACCCCAAAAATTATAGAAGGCGATAAAAATTATCATTATTACCCCGAACGTTTTTGGTTTAAAGCAGATACACAAACAGGTTTATACGAGCCCTGGGCAGTAACCTCGCCAGACGAAAAAGGTACAGCCCAAGGCGCATTTACAGAACCACCCTTACTGCTGGAGCAGCGTGACCTTACAGAAGATTTTGTTTCTAATTTTTTTTTGAAGGATGAAGATTTTTATAAAAACCTTTTTACCACCACACAAAGATCATTAACGCCAGATCAAAAAAAAGCCCAGCTGCACCTCGTAGTAGTTGCCAATACAGAAGATGAAACGATTGGTACTACCTGCCTGCTGGATAAAGACAGAACCGTAAAAACATTTAAAGACCTTGCAGAATTTCTTGGCATTGGGTTTAAATCTTCAGAAATTTTTGGCAGCAATTACAATAAAAAGAATGTTGAAAATGCAGTATCAGCCTTAACCCCGCAAAAAAATGATATAGTTATTTTTTATTACAGCGGTCATGGTTTTAAAGATGAAAATAATGCAAAGCAGTATCCCAACATAATACTCACCAATAAAAGTTTTGAAAATGTAGATGCAAACGCTATGAACATTGAAGACATTTACAGCAATTTAAAAAGTAAAGGAGCCAGGTTAAATTTAGTAATAAGCGATTGCTGCAACAATGGTCCAAATGACAGGGCAAGCATTACCTGCGATGTGCCCCGTACCAGAAACTCCACCATAGGCTGGAGTTTAGAAAATTGCAAATCTTTATTTATGAACCCCAGCCCAATGTCAATATTAATGACTGCAGCACAAAAAGGAGAAATGAGTACTGGCAACTTAACTTTTGGCGGATTTTTTACTAACCAGTTTCGCACCAATCTTACCAATTATTTTGGTCCGTTCCATCAATTTCCCACATGGAAAACGGTGTTGGAGGAATCTCAGAAAGAAACCACTAGCCAGGCAGAAAACAGCCGCTGCAGCAAATCTGGCGACGCTGTAGAAAAAACATACAAGCAGCATCCTGTTTTTAGGATACAGTAGATAGGAGGAACATAATTTGTTTTAATAAAATAGGGTGGCTGTGCATAAAAATTAGCAAAATATTTTAAGCCAGAAAACTATCTGGTTTTTACACTACCCCCTCAAAAATTTTTTCTTTTATCTTCGTTGCAAATAACAGTTCAATAAAGGTATTCAGCACAAGGGAGTGACACAACGATGATGCCCATAGCCGGGTTTTAGCTGGGGCATAAATGCAAGGCATTTTTGCCCCAGCTTTTACAGCTTTACCTGGCATTGTTGTGTCACTCACTTGTGCATTTTTAGCAATTTTCATCAATAAAATAACAGCATAATATGTTTCGTACAAATACCTGCGGCGAGTTAAAAATAACCGATGTAAATAAAACAGTTACCCTTGCCGGTTGGGTGCAAACCGTGCGCAAATTTGGTTCTATTACTTTTGTAGATCTTAGAGACCGATACGGCATTACACAATTATTATTAAATGAAACCTTAAATGCGCAACTGGAAACAAACCCGCTTGGGCGTGAGTTTGTGCTGCAGGCCTCAGGAAAAGTAACGGAACGCAGCAGCAAAAATGTAAATATTGCTACCGGTGAAATTGAAATTGCAGTAGAGCGTTTTACCATTTTAAATAAATCTATAACCCCGCCATTTACTATACAGGATGATACCGATGGCGGCGATGAGTTACGCATGAAATACCGCTTCCTTGACCTCAGGCGAAATGCAGTAAAGAAAAATTTAGAGCTACGGTATGCCGTTGGTCGTAGTACAAGAAATTATTTGCACGAAAATAATTTCATGGATATTGAAACGCCTTTTTTAATAAAAAGTACACCGGAAGGTGCAAGAGATTTTGTGGTGCCAAGCCGTATGAATGCCGGGCAATTTTATGCATTGCCACAAAGCCCGCAAACATTTAAACAACTATTAATGGTAAGTGGCTACGACCGTTATTATCAGATTGTAAAATGTTTTAGAGATGAAGATCTGCGTGCAGACAGGCAACCGGAGTTTACACAAATAGATTGCGAAATGTGTTTTGTAGAGCAGGAAGATATTCTGCAAATGTTTGAAGGGCTGGTGCGCCGCATATTTAAAGATGTAAAGAATATTGACTACACAGAAGTCATTGAACGTATGACCTGGGAAGAAGCGATGTGGCAATATGGAAACGATAAACCGGATATTAGGTTTGGAATAAAACTAAATAATCTAAAATTTCCATCACACACTTTTGCTGATAAAGAAAATATTTCATCAATAATAACAAGCGATTTTGCGGTGTTTAATGAAGCCGAAACGGTGCTGGCTATTTGCGTACCAAACTGTAGCGATTATACCCGCAAACAAACAGACGAATTGGTAGAGTGGGTAAAACGCCCGCAAATTGGAATGAAAGGATTGGCATTTATTAAATACAACACCGATGGTACTTTTAAAAGCAGTATTGATAAATTTTTTACAAACGACCAGCTAAAAAATATTGCTGCGGCCTGCCATGCGGTGGCTGGAGATTTAATTTTAATACTGGCTGGTGCTGAAGAAAAAACCAGAAAGGCAGCGAGCGATTTACGCATGTACATGGGTACAACACTTGGTTTGCGAAAGGCAGATGATTTTAAATTATTGTGGGTGCTGGATTTTCCGCTTTTTGAATATGATGAAGATGGAAACCGCTGGGTTGCACGCCACCACCCGTTTACATCGCCAAAGCCTGTGGATATAAATACAATGATCAATAACAATCCTGCTATTGAAAATGCTGCAGAATATTTAAAACACCCTTACGCAAACATAAAAGCAAATGCTTATGACATGGTGTTGAATGGCAACGAAATTGGTGGCGGCAGTATTCGTATTTTTCAAAGGGAGTTGCAGGAAAAAATGTTTGCTGCATTGGGTATGGATGCCGAAGAGCAGCAGCATAAATTTGGTTTTTTACTGGGGGCTTTCGAATATGGCGCACCGCCGCATGGTGGCATTGCATTTGGTTTTGACAGGCTTTGCTCCATCCTTGGCGGTAGCGAAAGTATAAGAGATTTTATTGCCTTTCCTAAAAACAACAGCGGCAGAGATGTGATGATAGATGCACCAAGTACAATAGACGAAAAACAATTTGAGGAATTGCAGATACGGTTGGATGTGAAATAAATTTTATGAAAATTAAAATATTAAAATTTATTAATTTGGCAGTTGGATTTTTTAGTTTTAAATTTTAATAAAAAAAGTTTTTAATGATTCCAGATTTTCAAAGTTTAATGATTCCTATATTAAAAATAGCGAATGATAATAAAGAACATAATACAAATGAAGTGTATAATATTCTTAGCTTAAAATATGGTTTAACTGAAGTTGAATTAAATGAATATGTACCAAGTGGTCAGCAGAGAGTTTTTTTTAATAGGGTGAGTTGGGCAAAATCTTACTTAAAAATGGCTAGTCTTATTATTCATACAAAAAGATCACATTTTAAAATAACAGAAAGTGGTAAAGAAATTTTAAAAAAATATCCGGATTCTATAAATTTAAAAGTTCTCAAACAAATACCGCAATTTCAGGAATATAGAAACGAAAATCAACCAGAAACTAACATAAATTTACCTCAAGTAAAAGAAGATATTTTATTGGGTACTCCGGAGGAAGAGATAGAAATTGGTTATCAAAAAATACGCAAATCGCTAGAACAAGAACTTGTATCAAAATTAAAAACGGTAGATCCATATTTCTTTGAAAAAATAGTAGTTGAACTTTTAGTGAAAATGGGCTATGGTGGCTCTATACAAGATGCTGGTAAAGCAATAGGCAAAAGTGGAGATGAAGGAATAGATGGAATAATTAAAGAAGATAAATTAGGATTGGATGTTATTTACATTCAGGCAAAACGTTGGGATGGGGTTATTGGGCGACCAGAAATTCAAAAATTTGTTGGAGCACTGGCAGGTCAAAAAGCTAAAAAAGGTGTTTTCATTACCACATCTCATTTTACACAGGATGCAAAGCAATATGCATTACAAATGGATACAAAAATAGTATTGATGGATGGAAAAGATTTGGCTCAGTACATGATTGATTATAATCTCGGGGTCTCTATTCAAAATATTTATGAAATTAAAAAAATAGATACAGATTATTTTGAAGAAGATTGATTAGTATTTATAAGAGCATTAAAATATTACTACCATGAAAATTATTTTATTCTTTTCATTAATCGCCATCAGTTTTTCTTCTTGCCAAAAAAATATTATCACCGAAGAACCAACGCCCGTAGTACTTACACTTGCAACACAATCTACCAATGATGTAGCTTACGGCACAGATCCCCTACAAAAATTTAATTTGTATTTACCGGCAGGCAGAAGCAATGCAACCACAAAAGTGCTTATTGTTATTCACGCCGGCGCATGGGCAAGCCTTGATAAGAACGATCTTGATTGGCTGGCTGTTGTTGATACCTTAAAAAAGCGTTTGCCATCGTATGCCATTTTTAATGTTAATTACCGGCTCGCTTCTTTTGCCGGTAACCTTTTTCCCACCCAGGAAAATGATATAAAGGCAGCAGTAGATTTTATTTACAGTAAAAGAAATGAATATGGCGTTTCTGATAAATTCGTATTACTGGGTGCAAGCTCCGGTGCACACCTTGCATTATTGCAGGCATACAAAAATCCTTTACCAAAAATTAAAGCTGTGGTAGATTTGTTTGGCCCTGCAGATATGGTAAAAATGTACACCGATCCCGCTACTGCTTCGCCACAGGTAATTACCGCACTCACATTTTTAATGAATGGTACACCCCAGAGCAATCCGGCTTTGTATCAATCATCCAGCCCTATCAATTTTGTAGATAACAATACGGCACCTACTATTATTTTTCATGGTGGTGTAATGGACACGCTTGTAAAAACTTCGCAGTCTGTTGCACTAAGAGATAAATTAATACAGAAAGCAGTAATTAATCAATATGTAAATTACCCTACTGAAGGGCATGGCTGGGTAGGGCCAAACTTAACAGACACTTTTGATAAACTCGTTTTCTTTCTTAATCAAAATGTATTGTAAGGGATAAAGTATACTAATTTGCTTAAATAATTCCGATTATATATCTTTGAGTAACCAAACATATACTTATGTCTTACTCAATAGATC
>JANXXM010000119.1 GCA_025350645.1 Ferruginibacter sp. | reverse complement strand
TAACAGGTTTTTGTATTTTTTACGGGTATCTTCACTTTCATAAAAATAAATAGGATTATACTTCGCTTCATATTTTTTTTATCTTTTTTAAAACAATTATTAAAAACAATCATCTCATGAAAAGAAAACAATTTTTAAGTTTGGTTGGTCTTACAAGTGCATCAATACTTACCGCTGCATGCCTGGGCGGTTGTTCAAAAAAAACTGCAGATAGTGGCGCTGTGGCTGCCGTGAATGCGGACTTTACGCTGGACCTGAGTTTGGCGCAAAATGCAGCACTGGCCAATGCCGGTGGGTATATTTATAACACTGGAGTTATTGTTGCAAAGACTACTGCTGGCACTTATATCGCTGTATCGCAGGCGTGCCCTCACCAAGGTGTAACGGTGCAGTTTGTAAACAGCAGTACCAGTTTTTATTGCCCTTCGCACGGAGCTGCTTTTTCTGCTACGGGTGCAGTTACCACAGGCCCTGCACAAACTTCGCTAAAGCAATACCAGACTACACTTACGGGTAACATGCTACGGGTGTTCGGATAAAAAATTTATGGTATAAAATAAAGATGCTGCTATATAAAAGTACAGCAGCATTTTCTTGAACGCTATTCCTCTGGTACAGTAAATCTAAATCCTATTCCATGTATGGTTTCCAGTACAAGTGTTTTATCTTTGCTTAAATATTTACGTATTTTCGTCATGTACACATCCATACTTCTGCCTAAAAAAAAATCATCTTTACCCCACACGTGCAGCAGCACTTCTTCTCTTTTTACAACTTTATTTTTATACTCACAAAAAAATTTCAGCAGGTCGGCTTCCTTTTGAGTTATTTTAATAGTCTCTTTTGCTGTTGTGAGCCTGAGGTGTGCTGGTATAAAAATAAAACTTCCTATTTTAAATTCATCTTCATTTGCCGAATATAATTTTTTTGTTCTCCTTAAAAATACTTCCAGTTTTTTCAGGAGTTCCGGCATATTAAAAGGTTTGCTCAGGTAATCATCTGCTCCGGTATCATAACCTTTTAAAATATCTTCTTGCTGGTTTTTGGTACTTAAAAAGAGTATGGGAATAATATCGCTTTGAGCACGTATTTTTTTTGCTACCGCATAACCGTCTTTTTTTGGCATCATGATATCCAGCAGGCAAATATCTATTTTACTTTTTTCAAAAGCATCAATAGCCGTTTGTCCATCTGCACAGTGTATCACTTTGTAGCCTTCATCTTCCAGCGTATCTTTTACCATTATGGCAAGGCTTTCATCATCTTCTGCAAATAAAATGGTAGCTTTTGTAAGCATAGTTTCTGTTTTAATGTTTGGGTAATGAAATGGTAAATATGGTTCCTATTTCCGGCACACTTTCTATGGTAATGGTTCCTTTGTGCGCATCTACAACTTTTTTCACAAAATATAATCCAAGCCCCAGCCCTTTTACGGTGTGCAGGTCGCCAGTGGGTACACGATAAAATTTTTTAAATAATTTTTGCTGATATTTTTTTTCTATGCCTATACCATTATCTTTTATTCGGATGATGTATGCATCGCTGCTGCTTATTGTTTCTAATCTTATAACAGGGTTTTTAGCATATTTTACCGCATTGGAAATTACGTTTAATATTGCTACAAATAAATTATTTCCATCGCCGGTAATGATTTCATTTTTATCTTCCAGGTGATAATGAATAACCGCATTTTTTTCATCAATGGATGCAAATAACTGAACTACGGCATCTTTTATCAATTGGTTTGGCACTACTTTTTCTTTAACAATAACTAGCCTCTTTGACTCTGTAGTTATCACTTTCATAAGGTTTTCTATATGCTGTTTAAGATACATAGTTTGCCCCTGCATTAGTTTTATATATTTGCTGTGCTTCTCCGGCTGTGCTGCTGTAGCTGGCTTAGAGAGCATATCCAGCCCAAGGGTAAGCGTGGTAAGCGGTGTTTGAAACTCATGGGTTACATTTCTTATAAAATCATTTTGTACTTCGTTTAAAAACTTTTGACGGTATAAATAAAACAGGCTTATGGCAAAACCGATGAGAAGCAAAATGAGGATAACGCAGGAGATTACCCACCACACCATCTGGCTTAAAATATATTTATCCCGGTGGGGGAAAAATAAAAATAGGTAGGAGAACTTTCTTTTAAATGCGGGCATCTCATTTCCTTCGTTGGTAGGGTAGTGGGAAGCCGCGGCAGGCAGGTAAATTTTATAAAGATATTTATGGGCAGGAGCATTATAAAAGGCTACTTTACAATCTGTAAATACATCAGATTGCTGTAGCTCAGATGATAAAGAATCCAGAATAGTTTGTTTATCCAATACAGTATCCAGTCGCATCAGAAATGAATTTTTATCTGGCAGTTCTATAGAGTTACGAAGGTTGTAATCTCCATAAATATTAAAATCTTCATAAAGCCCCCTTATAGATTTTACAACATTTACCGTAAATTCTTTTTGCTCCCGGGTATATTGTTTACTTAGCCATACGAGTTGCATAGCCACAATTAAACTTATAATTATTGCGGTAGAAAGTAATATCCATTTTAGCGTAACTGAACGCATGTGTTATTAAAATTGGTTTGATGATATAATAAATCGCTTAAAATATTCCCACGAATACAAAAACAAAAACCCTCTTAAAATATTACCCCTAATACACAAATAAAACCATGGTTAAATGGTCGTTTATTTGTGGCAATACAGTTTAGTGTACAAAATTGCCAAAAAAATGGCCAGCCAGTATATATTTAGCGTTAAGCACCGGTTAAACCTTAGTATCTATTTATTTGTTAATTACCGGTTAACTATATGCGAACACTATTATTTAAAATATCTTTACTTATATAAATTACAATTAAAACAAACAACATGAAAAAGATTATTTTTTCTACTTTAATGATTATTGGATTGGGTACTGCAACTTTTGCGCAGACTGCAAAGCCTGCTACAGCTGCAAAACCGCCTGTAGTAACAACTAAAACAGCTACGACAAAGCCTGCTGCAACTACAACTACTACTACAGCAAAACCAGTTTTTAAAACTACTACAAGCACACAAACAGTAACCACTAAACCTGCTGCAAAAGCACCAGTAGCCGCACCTGCAGCAAAGCCTGCAACAGGTGTAGTTCTTAAAAAAGATGGCACTGCAGATAAGCGTTATAAAAATACTACGCCTGCTGCCGGTCCTACAAAAAAAGATGGCAGTGCTGATATGCGTTACAAGGCAAATAAAAAGCCTTAATTTAAAAAATATATACATGTAAAAACGCCGCAATTTGTGGCGTTTTTTTATTTTACTAAGCAAGATTTACTCTTGCTATAGAAAAGCCTTTGGAAGCAGAATAATATTTCATACTCGGGCAGCGATATATACCATTATAAAAATTATGGAAAATAATAAACCAAAAATGTGAACTATATTTCAGTATTATACCCAATTTTATAATGAGCTAATTTTAGATATAAAGTACAAATAATAGCGGAATAAAATAAACAACTAATTTTTTCTGTTAAAAAATTATAATCATTAATCCCCAAAATGATTTTCAGGAAAAATTAAATAATATTTCCTTCTGCTGCTTCATCCTCTCTTTTATAATTTTTATACCATACAAGCAGTATACTGGGCAATACGATAAGTAATAAAGGGAGTGCAATAATAAAACCGCCAATAACAGCTATGGCCAGCGGCTGGTGCAACTGTGCACCTGTACCAATGCCTAAAGCCAGTGGCAGCAAGGCTATTATGGCACCAAGTGCTGTCATTAATTTTGGCCGCAGCCGGGTAGAAATAGCATAGATGATAGATTCTTCCACCGTTTTTTGATGAAGTGATTCTTTAAACTGCAGAAAAGTAAAGATGGCATTTTCACCAATAATACCTACAATCATAATAAGGCCGGTATAACTGCCCACATTGAGTGGTGTACCTGTAAAGTATAATGCCATATAACTGCCTGATATGCCCAGTACTGCAATAAATAAAATGGTAAATGCTATTTTAAAATCTTTAAATAAAAATAATATTACGCCGAATACTAGCAGGCTTGCTGTAAGTAAAATCAATAAGAGTTCTTTAAAAGATTGTTGCTGATCTGCATAGGCGCCACCAAACTCAATGCTATAGCCCTTTGGCAAAGCCACTTTATTGTTTATGGCGTTTTTAATTTCTTTTATAGCACTGCCAAGATCCCTATTATCCAGCCGGGCGGTTACCACGCCAATAGATTGTAAATTTTGTCTTTCTATTTCTGCATCACCGGCATTTACTTTTATTTTTGCCAGCGAGGTTATGGGAATGAGTCTGCCGCCGGGTAAAAATATTTGTAACCGGGCAAGGTCTGTTACACTAATTTTATTGCTGCCGGGGTACAGCAACCGTACATCATTTACCTGTTCTTTTTCATAAATATTACCTGCTATATTTCCCTGCAAGGAAGCCTGTAACTGGCTTTGCAGGTTTGCAGGCGTTATGCCAAACTGTGCTAGTTTTGTATAATCGGGTTCAATACTTATAGATGGGCCAGCAATTACAATTCCATCAAAAGCATCTGCAATTCCTTTTACACTATCCAGCACTTCTTTTATTTGGGTAGATAATTGCTGTAGTTTTTTAGGATCGTTTCCAAATACTTTTATTTCTACAGGCTCCACAGCACTGGTAAGGTCGCCGAGCATATCGCCTATTACTTGCCCAAACTCTATACGCAGCGCAGGTTGCGAAGCCTCTATTTTTTTACGGATCTCTGCAATAACTTTATCTGTTGTTTTTGTTCTTTTCTTTTTAAGCTGTATTAAATAATCGCCCCGGTTGGGCTCTGTAATAAAAAATCCCATTTGCGTTCCTGTACGGCGGCTGTATGCTTCTACCTCCGGCACTGTTACAATTAATTTTTCTGCTGCTCGCAGCATCCTGTCTGTTTCTTCCAGCGATGTACCAGGAGGTGAATTATAATCCAGTACAATACTGCCTTCATCCATCTCGGGCAAAAACCCGGTTTCCAGTTTTGGCAGAATAATGTATACAGAGAGTGCCAGCATTAGTATCATTATAAAACTGATGTATGGCTTGCGGATAAAGAATGCAACCCACCGCTGGTTTTTTACTGCATGGGCTTCGGTTAATTTTTTTTGTTGTTTTGCAGATAATATTTTGGTGGAATGCCTCTTCTTTTTACTCAGTAATAAATATACAACAGGCAGTCCTATCCAGGTTACAAAAAAGGAGCAGATGAGGGTAATGATCATCGTATCCGTCATCACTTTAAAATATGCACCTGCCACACCACTCATTAAAACAAACGGAATAAAAATTACGATAGTACTTAAAGATGAGCCCACCATTGCTGGAAATAAATATTTGATAGCCTGCCGCACCACGGTGCTGTTCGTTTCTGCAGGATGCTCCTCGTGTGTACGATGAATTTGCTCTACCACCACAATGGCATCATCAATAATAAGGCCAATGGCCGCTGCAATTGCGCCCAGCGTCATAATATTAAAGGTATACCCAATGGCATACAAAATAATTATGGTAAGCCCGAGTGTTACAGGTATAATGATAAGAATTGTTGCGCTTGCTTTTAAAGAACGAAGAAATATAACCGCAACAATAATAGCCAGCAGTAAGCCTATCCACAAACTATCGCTCACACTTTTTATAGAATCGTTTACAAAATCTGCCTGAATGTAATAGGGTTTAATGGTTACATCCTCGGGCAAAATCTGCCGGAGTGCTTTTATTTTTGCCTCCATATTTTTTGATATGGCCAGCAGGTTTGCGTTAGGTTGTTTTATAATAGCTACCAGAATACCATCATGCCCGTTTGCATTTATTTTTGTGTATTCTACAGCTTCTGTTATTTGTATGGCAGCAATATCTTTTAAATAAGTAATGCGCTTGCCATCATTTTTTATAACTATATTTTCCAGGTCATTTTTGGAATGTACTGTTGCATCTGTTACGGTTAGATACAGATACCGGTAATCTGCCAGGTAACCATTGCTTTTTATAAAATTGGTAGCGTTTAGAGCAGCCGCAATGGTATCCGGCGTTACAGATAATGCACTCATTTTTTGTGCGTTCATTTCTACCTGGTATTCTTTTGTTTTACCGCCAATGATTCTTACTTCTGCCACACCATCTACCTGGCTCAAAAAAGGTTTGATGGTATAAACGGCCAGTTGTTTTAATTCTATGGGAGATTTATTGTGGCTTTCTAATGTATAACCCATCACCGGTAAAATAGAAGGGTTCATTTTTTCTACAGTGATGGAAACATCGGCTGGCAGGGTGTTTCGTATTTCTGCAATCCGGCTTTCTATGCGCTGCTGGCTCAGGTCTATATTGGCACTCCAATCCATAAAAGCAGAAATTTCGCAACTGCCCCGGCTAGTGGTACTGCGTATGAGTGTAAGATCCGGAATTTGTTTTATAGCATTTTCCAGCGGTCTTGTTACGCTTATCATCATTTTATCTACGGGCTGTAAACCACCATCTGCAATTACTTTTATTTTAGGAAAAGTAATTTCTGGAAATAACGATGACTGCATTTTACTGTATGCAAAAAAACCGCCTGCAATAATGAGGATGAGTACAACAGACAAAGGATTTTTATGGGATAAAAAGAATTTCTGCATCGCCTTATTCTTTTACAATTACAACATTTGCAGTATCGCTCAATCCATAATTACCGGTTATCAATATTTTATCTGCAGGGCTTAGTATAGGGCTTACTATTTCAATTCTGTCTGCTGTTTCAATGCCTTTTTTAATGATAACTTTTGCTGCTGTAGAATCATTCAGCATTTTCATTATCCAGAATGCTGTTTGCGTTTCATTAGTAAGCACAGCAGCTTTTGGCAATGAGTTTCCACTTCTGGAAAAAGATTTGGTAACCCTTACTCTTGCTATAAGATTTTCCGGAAAAGGGTGGGTGCTGTTTACTTTTAAAATAATACTTTGCGTTTGCGATGCGGCATCCATACTGGGCAAGTTTCCGGCAATCATTCCTGTGAGTCTTTCTCCGTCTGGCAGCAGCATTTCCAGGCTTTTTTTGTTTATGATAAAAGGTCGCAGTTCGTAAGGCATATCCAGTAAAAAAACAAAACTCTTCGTATCTGTAATGGTAGCAAGTTGCTCGCCATCCTGCACGTAATCGCCATTCTGGTGGTTTATTTGTGAGATAAAACCACTTCCATTTGCTTTTATGTTGTTTAAACCGCTAAAGCGAAAAGAAGAATCCAGCACATTAATACGGTTACCAATACTCTCCGCTTCTTTTGTTTTAATAGTGTAAAGCAGTTCTCCGTTTTGTACAAATTTATTCAGCTCTACATGAGCGGTTTTCAGATAACCCGTGGTATTTGCCCGCACTATCCATTTTTGCAAAAAAGAAGAAACAGCATTTAGTTCTACATATTCTGCCAACGGCTCATTGGCAATACCCGCCACTGTTACAGGCGTTTTTATTTCCTTGATTTCTTCTTCTTTTGCAACGTTATTTTTGCACGCTGCAAGTGTAATGAGTAAAAGAAAATATAAAATTGTTTGTCGCATAATGTTACCTGCTTCTGTAATTCAATTGGTTTATTATCTGTAGCCGGGTTATATTATTTTGGGTAATAAGATTTTTTCCATTAATGTAATTATTAAGTGCAAGAATATAATCTGTTATCCTTGCTTCGCCTGCTTCCAGCAATTTTCCATTTACATCTATGAGGCTTTGTGTGTATTTTAGTTGCTGGTTTATGTCTCTGAGTAAATCTTCTGTAGCCTGTAGCTGCTGTGTAAGTTGCATTGTTTGCTGGTTGTACTGGTGTTCAAAAAAGTCTTTTTTACTTTGCCTTGTTTTTTCTTCTGTATCAATTTTACGGTATTGCAATTTTTTTTGTTTGCCATCATATATAGGTACAATAAGGCTTAAGCCTGCACTGGTGCCAAAATTTTTATATGGCTGGTAAGCTAGTGTAGAGTTAAATCCGGCATCTGCATACACATTTATTTTAGGCCTGTAATTTACATCAGCAAGTTTTTTTTTGTTTTCCAGTTGCAGGCTGTCCAGTGTATATTGTTTGCTAAAAATGCTGTGCACCGCATCTGTTTGTTCGTTTATAACAATGGCTGGGTTAGCTAAAGAAACAGCATTGGTGTCTGTAATACCACTGAGGTAATTGAGCAATGCCACATCATTTTTAAACTGGATAGCATTCTGTTTTATTGATAATTGTTGCTGCTCCAGGGTTACCAAAAAAGTAAGATAATCCACTTGTTTGTATACATTGCCCTGTGTAAGTTTTTTTAAAATAATTTCTTCACGGGTGAGTAATGTATTTATTTCTTTACTAAAATTCAGTTGCTGCTCATCGCCATAAGTGGTTATGTATTGCGCAATAATATTCCGCTTAAGATCCTGTATGGTAATGCTAATATTATTACGCAGCGATTCGTTAAGGATAGCAATATTTTCAAACTGTGCGTACAGATTTTTTTTATTGCCCAGTTGTTTATTTATTCCCACCAGTGCAGAAAAATTTCCACCGTTTGTAATGGCGCCATCATATCCAATATCTTTTATTACCGGTGCATAACTGTTGATACTGCTGCCCGTAACCTGCGGTTTTAATGCAGCTCTTATCAGTAAACTATCAATGGTATTACTTATTGCCTGGTTATTATATTCTTTTATAAGCGGGCTGTTTTGTACAGCATTCTCCGTGTAATATTGCAGGCCTTTTACCTGGCATAAGCATGCAGCATACAATAAAAAACAACAAACAGTAAGAAGATTTTTTTTAAGCACTACCGAATATTTTATTTACCTACAACTAAAATCTGGAAACTGCCCGGTATCATCTTAGGCCTTCCTTTTGCACCTGGCTCTGCCGCCTCAAGGTCTGCTGTGGGTAAATATAGTAAATGAGATACTTTATCTATTGTAATTGTTCTTGCTCCTTTTTTTGTAATAATGTTTTCTGTCACTGTATATTTATCAGCAGCATCTTCGTGTATTACAGTAAGCGTTCCATCTCCGTTGGAAGTATAAATGTTTTTTGAATCTGCATCAAACACCAATCCGTCGCAGCCATCGCCAATAGGCAAAGTGGTTACTACTTTACCATTTTCTGCATTTAGCACTACCATTAATTTATCGCAGCCTGCAAATAATCTTTTAGTTTGTTTATCGTAAGCCAGGCCGGTAGGGCCTTCTGCAGGTGTAATACTATAATGAGCAAGTACTTTAAATGTTTTTGCATCTATAGCTACAATTTCATTTTTGTCTTCTATGTTTACAAAAATTTTACCTTCTCCATCGCTTACCGCAGTTTCTGGCTTGCCACCTACAGCTATACTATCTATTGTTTTATTTTGAGCAGGGTCTATAATTCCGAGGTTTTTGCTGCGGCCATTACAGGTAATTATTTTTTTAGAAAAAGGTTCATAAAATATGGCATCGGGGTTTTGCCCTGTTGCAATTTGTGTAAGTACTTTATTTGTCTTTATATCAAAAACGGTTACATTGTTTAGCCTGCCATTGCTGGTATATCCTTTTCCGTTGGCTACATCAAAAGCAATACCATGCACGCCTGTGGTATTTTCTATAATTCCCACAGAGTCTCCCGTTTTTTTATTGAGGATATTTACCTGTGTACCATGGCTCACATAAATATTATCGTTTACGGGGCAGGTTTCCAAGTAGTCCCATCCGCCTGCACTTGCTATATGAAAAGTTTTAATAATTTTAAACCCGGTTTTGGTTTGTGCAAAACACTGTGTAACAGCAATACTCATTAGGGCAAAATACAATAATCGTAGTTTCATGTAATTGTTTTTAAAAAATATAAATAAAAGGAGCGGCTGTGCAACCGCCCCGAAAAATACAATTTTAATCTTTCATTTCTTTGATGAATTTTCCTTTGCTGTCAAAAATTACATCTTTGCCGTTTACCTCAGCCTCATAAGTTACCGTACCATCTGCCTTTGTAATAATGGCGGCTTCTTTTATTTTTTTACCCTTGTAGTTTTCTTTTACATAGCCTAGTACAGTGGCGGGCAATGCTGTTATTGCAATGTCTTTTTCACTTTCCGTCATAGTGCCGTTCGGTTCAAATAATGCAGACATTGTGTTTCCATCTTTACTAAAACCGGCTTCATACTTACCTGCTTCTTTTTCCCATTTTGCAGCAGCACCAGGGTATTGTTTTGCAAAAGCTGTTTTAACAGCAGCAGGCACTGCAGCTTCTTTTAATTTTTGTGCGCAGGCAGTAATACCCGTAGATAGTATTGTTACAGTGATAATAATTAATTTTTTCATAGTATATTTTTTGAGTGTAAAAGTCTGTAACAAATCTGTACAGATGTTGAATTTCTTAACACTCCATTATATTTAACAGTTTGTTATTGTAGGGATGAGGGAAAATCAATGATGAATTAGGAATGATGAATGATGCGGATGAGAAATTATTATAGGATTAGGTTGGTAAAAAGGAAATAGTAAAACAATGCAGGTCATCTATAAATTCGTATTTGATGTTTAATCCATTGCCCGTTGCAATTTTTTTGGCTATCTGCAAACCCAGGCCAATACTGTTGCTATCACTGGTTTCTTTATAAAACCGTTCAAATATGGTAGTTGCATTCAACGGTTTATTTTTACCTGTATTACAAAAAATAATCGCATGGCTGGTTAAGCTTATATTAATTTTTCCTTTGTAAATATTGTACTTTATAGCGTTGCTCAATAAATTACCAATCATAATTTCTATAAATGTTTTATTGGCAGTTATCTTTTTGTTTTGCTCTACATTTATTTCAACTATAATATTTTTTTGCAGCGCAGTAAACTCGTATTGTTCTACCGATTTTTCCAACATAGCTGCAAGATGTATATCTTCTTTTTCTCCAAACTGGTCGTTATCTATTTTTGTAAGCAGCAACAGATTTTTATTTAGTCTGTTCATCCGCTGGTTTACGTTTTCAATATCCATTATTATCGCTGCCTGCTGTGGAGTTACAGGGTTTGTCTGCATCAGTAAATCTATTTTTGCCTGTAAAACAGCAAGCGGCGTTTGCATTTCGTGCGATGCATTTTCTGTAAACTGCTTTTGCGACTGAAATATTTTTTGGTTTCTGCCTGCCATTGCAGTCAGGGTATCGTTTAGTGCAGCAAATTCTGTGATGCTCGTTTTTTTTAAATCTAGTGTAGTGTCATTTTCTATGCTGTGGTTCTTTAATTTTTTTATAGTTTCATGAAAGGGTTTCCAAAGGTTGCTGGAAATAAACCTGTTTATAATGATGAGCCCCGTTACCATTAGTAGCAAAATAATCCCTACAATTTTTACGATACTTTCTTTAAGATCTACAGCATCTACCAACGAGTCACTTATCTGTATACGGTAATTATTTTCTTGAAAATGAAAATAACTTTTCAACATACGATAGGGTTCTACTTCTTTTACTACACTGTCGTAAATTTCAACTGTGTAAAATGAATCTTTGATAAGTATGTTCCCTCCGGCTTTTTCAATTAAAACATGGGGTTGTAATTTTTGTACAAAATTGCTGAAAGAAGGCTCGTTTGCAAGCTTATTTATTAATTTGTTTTTTTGTAAAATCAGTTGTTCATCTACATCTTCAGCAATTATTTTTTGTATAGAAAAATACAATACAGGTATGGAAGCAAGCAATAATACGCTTGCATAAATCATATAAGAAAACATAGACCTGTTAAGTAACTTCATTATTATATTTCAAATTTATATCCCATTCCATAAATAGATTTTATATAATCTGCACAGCCCATTTGCTGCATTTTTTTCTTTAAATTTTTTATGTGGGCATAAATAAAATCAAAGTTATCAAAGCCATTATCACAGTTACCGCTAAGGTGTTCTGCTATGGCGTTTTTAGATATTACTTTGTTTTTATTTACCATAAGGTAGAGGAGGAGGTCATATTCTTTACGGGTAAGTTCCGCTATATTATTATTTATACTTACTGTTTTTGCAGTAGTATCCACAGCTATTTCGTTTAGCAGAATAATGTTATTGCCATCAAAATTGCGCCTTCGTATTACCGCAGCTATGCGTGCGCTAAGTTCAGATAAATGAAACGGCTTTGGCAGGTAATCATCTGCACCCAGGTTTAGCCCCGCTACTCTATCATCTACCGAATTGTTTGCAGAAATAATAATAACGCCATCCGTTTTTTTATCTGCCTTCAGGTTTTTTAAAACGGTAAGTCCGTTACCATCTGGCAGGCTAATGTCCAGTAAAATGCAATCGTAGTTGTACATTTCTGTATACCGCAATGCCGTTTGCACATTCTGCGCTATTTCACAAAAATAATTTTCAGATTTTAAGTAAGCCATTATGCTGCTGCTTAATTCCTTTTCATCGTCTACAATAAGAATTTTCATGAGCAAACTTTTGGTAAAATAAACTACAAATGCTGAATGAAAATGGAATGTTTTATAATTATAAAGCTGATAGAGAATAATTTTATAGACTGCAAAATCTGTAATTAAAAAATTTCTCGGGTGATTATTATCCCCAATCCCATATTAGCTGGGTTTACGAGCGTTTTTCCTTGCTTAAAGTGTGTATGTATGCAGTAAAATAATATTTTACTTTTTTTGAAAAGTACATAAAAAAAGGTCGTTTCAGAAAATGAAACGACCCTTTGCGGAGTGGACGGGACTCGAACCCGCGACCTCTGCCGTGACAGGGCAGCATTCTAACCAACTGAACTACCACTCCAGCTTCTTTTAAAAAAAGAATTTAAAAAGTTATTTTTAAACGTATCTCTTTTTTTCGGATGGCAAAGATAAGCGAAAAAATATTTTGAAAACAAAACTTTCTTAAAAAAAATGTAACGCCTATTTTTACAAATTAAATTAAAGTTATCTTACTACTACTTAAAAGGTAAAACTACATTATGCCCCAATTAAAAAACAGGCAGTTCCTCGATTTTGAGAAACCGGTTAAAGAATTATACGATCAAATAGAACAATTGCAAACCACTCAGGAAAAATCTAAAACAGATATGAGTGGTGCCATAACCCTCCTCGAAGAAAAAATACTACAAACAAAAAAAAGTATTACAGATAGCCTTACCCCATGGCAACGAGTACAATTAAGCAGACACCCGGATAGACCTTACACTCTTAAGTACATACAAAATATGTGTACAGATTTTATAGAGCTTCATGGCGATAGAAATGTAAAAGATGATAAGGCAATGGTAGGAGGATTTGCACAGCTTAATGGCGAAACGGTAATGATCATTGGCCAGCAAAAAGGAACCAATACAAAGACACGCCAGTATAGAAATTTTGGAATGGCAAACCCGGAAGGATACAGAAAAGCGCTGAGATTAATGAAGCTTGCCGAAAAATTTAATAAGCCGGTTATAACATTAATAGATACGCCCGGCGCATACCCTGGGCTGGAAGCTGAGGAACGAGGGCAGGGTGAAGCTATTGCCAGAAATATTTTTGAAATGATAAGTCTTAAAGTGCCGGTGATTTGTGTAATTATTGGCGAAGGAGCCAGTGGCGGGGCTTTGGGCATAGGTGTAGGCGACAGGGTAGTGATGATGGAAAATACCTGGTACACCGTAATATCGCCGGAAAGCTGCAGCAGTATTTTATGGCGTAGTTGGGATAAAAAGGAAATTGCCGCAGAGCAGCTAAGACTTACCGGTACAGATATGCTTCATTTTAAACTGGTAGATAAAGTGCTGCCCGAGCCACTTGGTGGGGCACACTGGGATTATGAAGCTGCTGCAGAAATCTTAAAAAATTATCTTACAGAAACGCTGGCAGAGCTAAAGCAAATACCTGCGCAACAAAGGGTAGATGAAAGAATAAAAAAGTTTGGCGATATGGGTTTTTGGGAAGAGCAATAAGCACAAAAAATAGTTGTATTGTATAAATTGTAAGAAACAGCATTGTGTGTGCAAATGTTTTAGCGTAGAATAATAAAAATGCAGTGGGTATTTAATTAACATTGCTGTATAACGGTAAGTATAAAAATACAGTAATACTTGCTGTAATTTTTTATAGTATTTAATGAGTCAGCAAAAGAAAGATCATCATTTTAAATAAAAGGCTAATGCTAAAAATAGGAGTGATAGGAGCTGGGCATCTGGGAAAATTTCACCTTAATAACTGGACGGAAATTGATGGGGTGGAAGTAACAGGTTTTTATGATACAGACGAAGCAAATTGTAAAGCGGTAAGCGAAAAATATAAAATCAAAAATTTTACCGATGCAGAAGAGCTGATGGAAGCATGTGACGCAATAGATATTGTGGCGCCTACCACTTTTCATTTTGAATGGTGTGCACTTGCGCTAAGAAAAGGTAAACACGTATTTGTAGAAAAGCCACTCACCAATACTATGGACGAAGCTAAAGCACTGCTTAAACTGGCAAAGGAATCTAATGTTAAATTTCAGGTGGGGCATATAGAAAGGTTTAATCCTGCGTTTATAGCATTAAAAGAATATACATTAGAGCCTATGTTTATAGAAGTGCACAGGCTGGCACAATTTAACCCCCGTGGTACAGATGTGAGTGTGATACTGGATTTGATGATACACGATATTGATATTATACTGCACCTGGTAAAGAGTAATGTAAATTATATTTCGGCAAATGGCGTAGCAGTATTGAGCGATACACCGGATATTGCAAATGTGCGTATAGAGTTTGATAATGGCTGTGTGGCAAACTTAACAAGCAGCCGTATTTCTATGAAAAAAATGAGGAAAATGCGGCTCTTTCAAAAAGATGCTTATATTGGTATAGATTTTTTAGATAAAAAAGCAGAGATCATTAAACAGAATATCCCCGGGGATAAAGATGTTTTTACTTTTGATATTGAAACAAATAAAGGTAAAAAAACTGTAGCTATTGCCAGCCCGCTTATTGAAGATACCAATGCAATGAAACAAGAACTGATTGCTTTTAAAGATGCTATCGTAAATAATACAGAAACAGTTGTAACGGTTGTAGATGGTTTTAGAGCTATGGAAGTTGCTCACCAGATTTTAGAAAAAATAGCCAGCCAGGAGCAATCATAAACTGAATAAATACCTATTGAAGCAACCAAGAATACATATTGCATTTTACATGTTGACAGATTTGCTGGTAGCGGTTATTACCTGGTTATGCTTTTATGTGCTGCGTGCATTTTTTTATCGCTATACTTTTAATATGCCGTCAGGTTTTTACATAGGCTTGGTTATATATGTGTGTGGCTGGCTGAGCCTCCATTTTCTAACAGGTACTTATACAAATCTTTACCAAAAATCCCGGGTAACAGAACTTTTAAAAACCATTATTGTAAGCACAATAGGTTGTTTATTTTTATTATTTTTTTTTATACTTAAAAATCCCCGTACTAATAATTACGATTATTATTCAGAATTCTTTTTTTTATTAATACCGGTAATTCTTTTAAGCGGCATAAGCAGGGTTATTTTTCTTTCGGTAATTAAAAAACAACTTATACAAAAAAAAGTATTCTTTAATACATTACTTATAGGCTCCGGCAAAAAAGCATCAGCTTTTTATAAAGATTTTCTTGCAGCAAACGATAACTCTGGCTATACACTCACTTCCTATTTAAACTTAAACGGCAAAACACTTTATTTTAATAATAACAATATTACCCAGTATAAAAGCCATGAAGATGTTTCACAACTCATAGCCAAAGAGCATATAGAAGAAATTATTATTGCAGTAGAAAAAAATGAGCGGGAGTTGATATCAGCAATGCTCCAGAAATTAAGCAATAAAAATGTAAATATTAAATTAACGCCAGATACGTTGGATATCATAAGTGGCGCCATACACACCACAAATATTATGGGCGTGCCGCTTATAGATGTGCACAACGGTTTGCTGCCGCAGTGGCAGCAAAATGTAAAAAGAATGATAGATATTGTTATTGCATTGCTAGGCTGCGTTCTTATTTTTCCTATTTTTTTATATGCTGTAATAAAATTAAAATTGACCTCTCGTGGTGCTGTTTTTTATACCCAGCAAAGAATTGGTTTTAAGGGCAAGCCTTTTACTATGTATAAGCTGAGGTCTATGTATGACCATGCCGAAGATAATGGCCCCATGCTAAGCAGCGATAATGACCCCAGAATAACTGCCTGGGGTAAAGTAATGAGAAAATGGCGGCTGGATGAGTTGCCTCAGCTCTGGAATATTATTAAAGGAGATATGAGTCTTGTAGGGCCCAGGCCCGAACGAAAATTTTATATAGATCAACTCACCAGCCTGCACCCGGAGTATACTTATCTCTTTAAAGTAAAGCCCGGACTCACCAGTTGGGGAATGGTAAAATATGGCTATGCCACCTCTATTGATGAAATGATAGAACGTATGCCTTATGATTTGTTGTATGTAGAAAATGCATCTGTTGCACTGGATATTAAAATTATGATTTACACCATCAGCATCATTCTATCTGGCAAGGGAAAATAGTTTTAGTTCAAATTTTTTATTCGTTATTTTTGAACAAATACAAACGGGTGAAAAAAATATTGCTGATTATTGTAGTGTGCATTTTTTCTGTAAAATCTTTTTGCCAGCAAACCTACTGGCAGCAAAAAACAGATTTTAAAATAACTGTTTCACTTAATGATAATGACCATACGCTTACCGGTTATGAAGTGCTTGATTATTACAACAATTCCCCCGATACTCTTCATTTTATATGGATGCATTTATGGCCTAACGCATATAAAAATGACCGTACCGCATTTAGCGATCAGTTGCTTCAACTGGGCAATACAGATTTTTATTTTGCAAAGGAAAATCAGAGAGGGTATATTAACCAGCTATCCTTTAAAGTAGATAAGCAGAGTGCGCTTATGCAAGATCATCCCAAACACCAGGATATTGTAAAATTAATTTTACCCGTACCACTTGCACCAGGTAAAAAAGCAAAAATTGAAACAGCTTTTCACGAAAAATTACCTTATAATTTTTCTAGGGGCGGGCATATAAATCAGTCTTATCAAATTACGCAATGGTATCCGAAGCCTGCAGTGTATGATAAAAATGGCTGGCACGAAATGCCTTACCTGGAACAGGGAGAATTTTATAGTGACTTTGGAAACTTTGATGTGGAAATAACATTACCTTCAAAATATATAATTGCCGCTACTGGTAATCTTATAAATGAAACCACAGATGCAGCAAATAAAACGGTGCATTTTGTACAGGATAAAGTGCATGACTTTGCATGGTTTGCAGATAAAAATTTTTTAGTAAAAGACGATACCCTGCAGTTGGATAACAAAATAATTAAAGTAACTGTTTACTATTTAGATAGTAAAACTGATATCTGGAAAAATAGCCTCGCCTACATAAAAAATACATTAAGAACCAGGAGTAGCTGGGTAGGCAATTACCCTTACGATGCGGTAAGTGTGGTAGAAAATGCTGCTCCCGCAAGCGGCGGTATGGAGTATCCCATGATAACGCTGGTAGATGCAGGAGGCTTAGCTGCAGGGCTGCAAAGGGTTATAGAGCATGAGGTAGGGCACAATTGGTTTTACGGGATACTGGCTACAAATGAAAGAAGTTTTCCGTGGATGGATGAAGGCATGAACACTTACTACGACCGGCGTTATGCAAAAACATTTTATGATGCAAAGCAAGGCAATATATTTGTTCCCAAAAATAATTTTCTTCATAAAAGATTTCCGGTTTACCCACAGGAATTTGCTTTGCAAACAGTTGTTAAATTAAAAAAAGATCAACCTTTAAACACTACCTCAGAAAAATTTTCGGAGCTTAATTATGGATTGATAGCCTACGAAAAAGCCGCAGAGTGGATGAAGCTTTTAGAGAATGAATTGGGAACAGCAATGTTTGATAACGTAATGCACGCCTATTATGAACGCTGGAAATTTAAGCATCCCTACCCGGAAGATTTTAAAGCGGTGGCAGAGCAAGTAAGTGGCAAAAATATGGACGCTCTCTTTGAATTGCAAAACAGGAAAGGCCCGCTGTTAAAACAGTTAAAGAAAGAAATAAAACTCACTTCATTTTTTAACCTGAAACAAACAGAAAAGTATCATTATATTTCAGTAGCGCCTGCGGCTGGGATAAATTTTTATGATAAGATAATGCTCGGTGCAGTCGTTCATAATTATAATTTGCCGCCATCAAATTTTCAATTTTTCGCAGCACCTTTGTATGCCACAGGTACCAAAAAAATAAATGGTATTGGCGGCTTTTCGTATACTAAATATACTGGCAATACTGGGGCTAAACTAAAGTTTGGTGTTGCTGTATCTAGGTTTACGGGTGGTTCATTTAAGGATTCTACAGATATAAAAAATCCACTTCAGTTTAGTAAAATTGTTCCCTCTCTTCAATATTTTTTTGGCGAAAAAGATGCACGTTCTACAACTAGTGTATCCGTGTTATTTAAAACATTTTTAATAAGTGAGACAGAAATATCTTTTAGTAAAGATATTGTTACCGGCAAAGAAACGATTGCTTACCCTAAAGCAAAACGATACATAAACCAGCTACAATTTTTATTGGAAAATAAAAGAATTTTGTATCCTTACAATGCCACCCTGCAGGCAGAGCAGGGTGATGGTTTTGTAAGAACTGCTTTTACAGGAAACTATTATTTTAATTATCCGCAAGGCGGCGGGTTAAATGTGCGGTTATTTGCCGGAAAGTTTTTTTATACGAAAGACAAAACATTTTTTAACCAGTTTAAAACAGATCGTTATCATTTAAACTTATCCGGCCCAAAGGGATATGAAGATTATAATTATAGTAATTATTTTATTGGCAGAAATGAATTTGAGGGAGCCTCCAGTCAGCAAATTATGAACCGGGATGGATTTTTTAAAGTACGTACAGATTTGCTAAGCAGTAAAACAGGCAAAACCGATAATTGGCTGAGCGCAGTAAATTTTACCTCCTCTATTCCCGATAAAATAAATCCGCTCTCTGTACTCCCTTTCAAACTCCCTATAAAATTATTTGCAGATATTGGCACTTATGCAGAAGCATGGGAAAAGGGAAATAATACCGGAAGATTTTTATATGATGCAGGACTACAGGTTTCGTTATTTAAAAATGTAGTTAATATTTATGTGCCCATTTTGTATAGTAAAGTGTACAGCGATTATTTTAAGAGTACTATTATTGAAAAAAGATTTGTAAAAAATATTTCCTTTAGCATAGATCTGCAAAACATTCGTGCAGCTACTTTATTTCCTGCTATAAATTTTTAAGCTATGGAAATACAATATATTTCACATAAAGATATTGATGAAAATAAATGGAATAATTGTATAACTAATGCGCACAATTCATTAATTTATGTACATGCTTTTTATTTAAATAATTGCACAAATAATAATTGGGATGCGCTGGTAGTCGGCAATTACGAGGTTATAATGCCCCTTATAAAAAGAAAAAAATATGGAATAGCATATTTATATCAACCTGCATTTTTACAACAAGCAGGTATTTTTTCTGTAAATGCAATAGGCGAGGAGATAGTTAAATCTTTTTTACAAGAAGCAGCAAAACATTTCAAATTTTTAGAAATAAATCTTAATTATGCAAATAAATGCAGCGATGTAATTGATATAAATTTTACAGAAAAAAATAATTATATACTTTCACTAAATAATAGCTATGAAAGTATTTATGCAAAATTTAATAATAATTTTAAAAGGAATTTAGTTAAATCAAATAAGTATTTCATTTTGTATGAAAATGTAGAATCTGCAGAAGAGTTAATAGATTTATATAAGAATTTATATAATGATAGATTGAAATTTTTAAAGGATAGTGATTATATGAGATTAAAAATGAACTGTAAAATTTTGTTTAATGACAATAATTTAGTTTTAAGAAAAATAACTTTCCATGGAAAAATATGTGCTGCAGTTATTCTATTGAAAGATAAAAAAAGACTTTATAATATTGCACCATTAGTTACACAAATAGGAAAAAAAATAGGTGCCAATCATTTTTTATTTAATAAAATTATAGAAGAGTTTTCTGGACAAGATTTAATATTAGATTTTGAAGGTTCTGATATAAATGGAATAGCTAGTTTTTATAAATCTATGAACCCCGTAAATGAAAAATATGAAGCTGTAAAATTTAATAATTTGCCTTGGCTAGTAAAATTATTTAAAAAATAATTAATTATCGTTGGCAACAAGCATCGCTTCTGCTAAAACTAAATCAGTAGGTTTTGTAATTTTTATATTTTGATCCTCGCCTTCTACCAATGATATTTTTAAACCAAAAGCCTCTACCACACTTGCTTCATCAGTAAACTTATTTTTGTAGTCTATATGAAAAGCTGGTATCAATATTTTTCCATGAAATGCTTGTGGCGTTTGTACAAGTACAAAATTATTTCGATCTACCGCTTCATTTCCATCGTCTGTAATAATTCGTACACTATCATTGCAAGCAATAGTTGGTATAGCAGAACCAGTTTCTAAAGCACTTGCATAGCATCGTAAAATTAATGCAACACTCACCAAAGCCCTTACAGCATCATGCACAAAAATTATACTGTCTTCATCTGTTATTAAAGCAAGTCCGTTTTGCACAGAGTGAAATCTCGTACGGCCACCCATCACAATTTGTATTTTGTTGTAATCAAAAAATGCATCTATTATTTCCTGCCCAGCTGCAATATGATTTTCTGGTAAAACTAATATTATTTTGCAATCATCGTAAGCCTGTAAAAAAGTATGTATGCTGTAATATAATACTGGCTTGCCTTTTAATATTAAAAACTGTTTTGGTATTGTTGTTTTCATTCTTGTGCCAGTACCTCCGGCCACTATTACTGCATATTTATTCATTATTATTTTATAGTTGGTGGGTTGTATTTGTTAGTCTCTGTAAATACCTATAAACTTTTCTCCGCTGCTGTTTTTCATAGCCCGGTACATACCTGCGCTATTAAACATCATTGCTACATTTCCTTTTGCATCTACGCCAATCATTCCTCCCTCGCCGTTAAGTTCTATTAATTTTGTATGTACTACTTCGTGCATTGCGTCGTGCAGGCTCATTCCTTTATACTCCATGTGTGCTGCTACATCGTACGCTGCTACTGCTTTTATAAAAGGTTCGCCATGGCCCGTACAGCTTATAGCGCAAGTGGTATTGTGTGCGTAAGTACCTGCACCTAAAATTGGGCTGTCACCTATTCTCCCATATTTTTTATTGGTCATTCCGCCAGTACTGGTACCTGCGGCAATGTTTCCTTCCATATCGCAAGCCGCACAGCCTACAGTTCCAAATTTTTTATCTTTCATTAATTCTTCCAGTCCCTGGTGTGTATGGTCCAGCGAATAATTATCACTATCCCGCATAGCTTTCCACTGATCATACCTAAACTGAGAAAAGAAAAATTCATCGGGCTCTAATTTTATTCCCTGTTTTATGGCAAAATCATTTGCACCTTTTCCGCTTAAGAAAACATGATTACTGTTGTGCATTACTTCAGCAGCAAGTTCTATGGGGTTTCTTACATTTCTAACGGCTGCAACAGCCCCTGCTTCTCTGTTTTTACCATCCATTATAGCAGCATCCATTTCCTGCACCCCTTTTTTTGTAAATACTGATCCTCTTCCTGCATTAAAAAGTAAATTATCTTCCAGCACTACAATGGCTGCCTTTACTGCATTTACAGCGCACCCGCCTTGTTCTAAAACGCCATAACCCGCTTCCAGAGCTTCATCCAGAGCCTGCTGGTAAGCTTTTTCAAGATCAGGAGTCATATCTTCTTTTAAAATAGTACCGGCACCGCCGTGTATAACTATAGAAAATGGTTGCATATTTTTTCCTCTTTTTTTTAGAATTCAAAAGTATCTAAATAAAAGGGTAAAGGGTAAGATTAAATATAAAAAATAGAGTAGAATACTCTATATGCTGTACAAATAAAATGTACAGGGCTATAAATATTTCTGAAGAAATACGATGTTACTAAAGTTAACTATTTGGCAGATGAAGATTTCGAAAATAAAAGATATAATGCTATTATCATTAAACCTACAAGCGCAAAAAGGGAAAAGATAAAGTTTTTCATAATTCTTTTTTTGTTTCGACCATAAAAACTCATGATCGTTTAATTATAACAAGAATTTTTCTTTTTAAATTTATTGCAACTTTCCTGCCGGGTTATTTATTGTTTTTTTTACAGTATAAGTACCTGATTTAAAACAGAAGTTACCTGCATCTATTTTTAATTGGTAAACTTAGGCGATTTTTTTACCCACCTGTTTATAAATTCCACAATTAAACTATTTTCCTAAGTACAATGATTTTCATTAAGGCGGAGGCATCTCTGTAATCTACCAACTGCCTGCTGTCCTGCATCTCAAAACGATATGTTTTTCCCGTTATATTTCCCCTTACGGTTAAAGCAGTTTTTCCAGTGTAAATAAATGACACATCTGCCCACATTTTTTTTGGAGAAGCATTTATTGCAACAGTATCTGCAAGCCCGTAGTTTTGCTGCATTGCAAAGCCGGTTCTTTTATTACCACAATTGCACATAAATTTTATATTTAATCTTCTTTATAAAAGGGGGGATCTTCATTTTTATATTTAGTTGTTGCCTGTTCTAATAAACACGCAGCACCAGATATGGCTACCCAGTATAATAATTTTTGCCAATAACTTTCTCCCTGCCATATACCAAAAGGCAGAGCAGCCCATACGCTCACACAATAAAAGCAATCCAGCAGGCTTCCAAAAAAACCTGCGCCAGCTTTTCTTCTTAGTATAAAAATAATGTCAAAAGGGCCATCTTCTTTAGAAAATAAATGAGTGATTCGCCAGCATGCTAATGATATTAATATGAAAGTGAATGCACTCATTTATTTTTATTTTAAAATATTCTTTATGGTTCTAATGCAAATGCTGCAATGCCTCCCGCATCGTTGCCACTAAGCCGGCTATAACCATCTGTAGCCATGGCAGCTACATGCAAACTTTCTGCAAATGCCGCTTTTCCTGTGCCAGCAGCATAACAATCTCCCAATAAATCTGCCGGTGTAAAATGTTTATCGTAAATACTGCCGCTGAGTGCATAACCATGTACAATATCACTCTCTATAACCATCGCACTTGCGTCGGCTACAGGTACATCGCCACAAGTTCCTTTTACCACACCAAAATTAAAAACAGCAAAATCGTTTTCATGACTGGCTTTAAAAGTAACCTCTAAGTCTGATTCTACACTTCCCTTTTTATACGCTGCAAAACCACAACAATTGAGCGATGCGGGGTTACCATCCACTTTAATCGTGTAAATTTCTCCTTCGCATTTTGCATTGTCTACTCTCATTAAAATATTAAATGCACTTGCAGTAAAAGCTGTTTCATTTTCGAGTAAAGCGTCCGGTGCATTTTCACTTAAAGATGCATCACCAAATTTTGGTACTTTAAAAGTATTTCTTGGTACGGCACTTATTAAATTTCCTGCCTGGTTAAATAATTCTAATTTAAATTCATATAACCCATCTTTACCCTCAGTATTTAAAACCGTGTTTTTTAAAGTGGCAGAATTAAAACTGATGCTATTCATAAAATCAGTGGGTTCGTGCCAGTCCGGGCTTGCCTCTGGTGTATTAAAAGGCGCCATGTTGGGGCGTTCTGGCGGAATGATGTACAGGTTATCATTTCCTCCAACAAGGTTTGGCCCCAGCCGCACAGAGTTTGGTGCAGATTGGGTATCTCCGTTTATATCCACATATTCATACTGATAACCTTTGTTTACCTCGCCATAGATGGGTAATAATGGCTTATAATTATCCGATACATTTACAAGTTGTGCATTGGTTTTTTGCCGGTAACTCCAGCGGTAATAAAAAGTATTTGTATTGGGAAGACTACTGCCAAAACCCATATTTAAAACTGGGCTGCCGCCAAATGGTCTTATATAATCGCCATTAAGTACAGGAAGGTACGATGGGTCATTACTGGCTCCTGCATCTGTAAGTCCTATCCTGTCATACATCACGGTTTGGTTTACAGGTGCTTTTAAAAATGATTCCTGTTTAATGTGGGATACACTTGTGTGCCCTACACTCCTTACCCACACCAGTTCTCCGGGTAAATGACAATCGCAGCAACAGTTTACCGGCACACGTGGGTCTGTAATATGTATCGGTATGTTTGTGCCGCATGCATAGTTCCATCGGGTATCGCAAGGTATAGCCGGTCTGTATACTGTTTCCCATGTGCCGTTTATTAAATATTCTACCCAAATGTAGATGTCTGGCATGTCTCCGAAACAATTATAAGATACTTGTGTATCAAAACGGCCGGCAGCATCTGTGTAAACTACTTTTAAGGTAGTAAGTCTATAAAAGTATGGCCAGGTCCATGGCCACAAACAAAACCAGGGATGCAATATGGCATAGTTATTTATGATAGCTTCTCTTATCAGATTTATATTTCCTGTAGCTAAATGTTGTCTTATCTCAAATCCTATTTCCGGTAATTTAGCTGCGTGCGCCATAACAGCATCATCTGCATTGGCTGTTTTAAAAATATTTAACGTACCGGTATTTCGTTCAATAGTTCCTCTTCTTAAAAATGGTGGTGGGTCGGGGATGGGGATTGGTAATTTTATGATCTCTTTCGGATCTAAAATTAGCTTTGGAATTTTAGCAATTATAAAATCCGGAATCTTGTAAATCCAGTACCGTATTGTATCTACCTCACAAATGTTTACCCTTGCCCTGCATACCGCCTGATCTTGCCAATGGTTACCAACAAGATTCCATTTAGAAACTTTACCCGTAACCCTGCAATGGCAAAATGGCCAGAACTGTGAAACTATATTTGGAATAGGTAGAATAGAAAAATTACCTTCCCGTTCTGTATTCAATACAGCTTCATAAGATTTAAAATTTTCCAGTTCTTCAATAGTTGTTACGTTTAAAATTCTTTTATCCGTAGCTGGTGCAATAAATATCCTCAATTGCTTTGAGGTAATAATATCCGGTTCATTTTCTGTTATTACAGAACTGTCTTCATTTTTTATTGCCGGTTTATTATTATCACTAAAATCAAATTGGAGCATATTTTCTTTCACCACCTGGGTTTGTAAAAAAATACCATTGCAGAGAAACAAGAATCCTCTGAGCGCTATTTCTTCTTTCAATGGCTGCTCATATTCTACCATTAAAGAAATTCTTTTTAAATTTTCCATTATTATTTTTTTATTTGTTTTCATAATTTTTAGTAAAACTTATTTTATCAATATTTTATGCCTCTTCAAAAACTGGTGCAGGCGGGCAACATCTGTACTCCTGCGATTTTTCCAGCAGTTCAATTTGTTTGCGAAGCAGATCATTTTCCAGTTGCATTCTCTCTTTTAAAACGGGCTCACATACATCGCAGTCATCCAGGCATCCTTTTACGATGATACCGGGTGTAGGTAAAGAAAATTCCATTTGAAAATCAATTTTTAATTTTGTTTCTTTAGAAACTTTTCCTTCTTTATCTATAAGCCCGGTAGCCATTAATTGGCTATCTACTTCTTTTAAAGCTTTTGCCCTTGTATCTCCATCCAGTGCGGTACCTGCATTTTGGTTAGGGTTAAAAGCCGTTCCTAATCTGTCTGTATTTGCAGTTCTCAGGTTGGCAGATAATAATGATGAAGTATCCAGATTTGCATTGGCAGATATACCCACAGCATTCACAGTGCTTCTTTTTAAAACTGCGGTTGCAGGAATATCCTGCGGTACAAGTGCTATGGGTAATTTTGCTGCACCAGGTTGTAATACCCCGCCAATAGGAGCATTGGCATCCAGCACTCTTCTTTCAATAGCTACAAGTTCAAACGATATTTTTTGTTTTTTATTAAGCCGGTAAAATAGGTAAGTAACCGCATGGCATTTATTATAATTGGTAAACTCGCGGCTACTTGCTTCAAAATGATCTTCGGATTCGCCTTGTATATGCGTGCGTGTGCTTACTTCCCCTATGGATACGGAGTGTGCTTTATGTGTAGCACTTACTGCCTGCGAAGCACTACTTTCCACATGCGATTTTTGCTGGTTTAAATAATCGGAAACAGAATGACTGTTATGATTACCTTTTGCATTGGTACTTGCGCTTGCACTTAAGCTAAATGGGTTAATACTTCCACCTGCATCGCCATGAAAATCCCAATGCCCTTCAGAAGAACTTTCTGCATTGCCGGATTGGGATGCGGATGCATCTGCCATATATTTTTGAGTGGCAGTCATAAAATACTGCTCTTCAGAAATCTGCTCGCTGCGGTAGCTTAATTTTGTTTCGCTGTCATACGTAAATCGACTCTTTCTATCAGTAGTAGAAAGTTTTACTTTTTCGCCAGGAAGTACGGTGGTACTGTATGCAGGGTCGCCAAGCGTGAGGCCAAGCGTACATCTTGTAAATTTAAAATGCAGTATTACTTCTACATTTACGGGTTGCCTGTTGGTAGCAAGCCCGGCAGGGTAGGTGAGCACTCTGCTAAAATTAATTACATCACAATGATCGTCTTTTATAAGATTTGGGCAGCAGGGTATTGCTGACTCGTTTTCGTTAGCCATAACATAAAAATTTAATCGTTAAAAAATGTGCACATCAGTTTATCTGACTGCAGTAGAGGCCGTTTACGGATAGGAGATTTTTACTAATGAAGCAGCAGAGGGGCAATAGCGCTTTAGGTTACCAAAAAATAGTATCGATAATATTTTACGGTTTTTTTAAAGTTGATGATATAAACTATCTCATCTTTAAAAAGTAAAAGTAAAAATATATTATACCCAATACAATACCGCAAAGTGGTTAGTTATAATAATTTAATTTAGTATGATAAGCTTAAATATAATAACAGCGTGGCTTACAGGAAATTTGATAAAAATATTTTAATTCCCGTGCCATTTTTTATTTTGTTGAAAATGGTGTGGCTGGTAATTAAAACATCCAACTTTAGCAAGTTATTTTTACATTACCGGTATTGTTTTTTTTAAATTTTCAGCGTTTTTAATTCTTTTAGCTTAGGTTATGCCGAACGTAATGCAGTACTTTTTGTTAAAATAAAAGCTACCGCAATAACAATCTTTTTAATAAAACAAACTTCTTTTTTTACTACGTAAATTTGCAAAAAATTAAATTGGAATGAGTACTTCAATAGATACTATAATAGATTTTACTACCGATGCTTCCCTAAAAAATATTGCTCACAAAATAAAAAATGCCACAAGAATTACCAACGAAGAATGCCTGCTCCTTTTTGAAAAAGCTGATCTTCCTTTTGTTGGTGCATTAGCAAACCATGTAAGGGAAAAACTACATGGCAATAAAACCTATTTCAATAGAAATTTTCATATTGAGCCTACAAATGTTTGTGTGTTCAGTTGTAAATTTTGTGCATATTCCCGATTATATGCACACAAAGAAGAAGGATGGGAACTTAGTATAGACCAAATGCTGGATATTGTAAAAACTTATGATGATAAGCCAATAACAGAAGTACATATCGTGGGTGGTGTGCATCCAAAAATGAATATGGCTTATTTTATTGAGCTTATTCAAAAAATACATGCACACAGGCCTGCCTTGCATGTAAAGGGGTTCACCGCTGTGGAGTTAGATTATATGTTTCGCAAAGCAAAAGTATCTGTAGAAGAAGGAATGCTGCAATTAAAAAATGCTGGCCTGCAGTCATTACCCGGCGGCGGTGCAGAAATTTTTCATCCGGAAATAAGAAACATTATTGCAGGCGATAAAGTAACCGGTGATGGGTGGCTTAATATACATGAAGCAGCACATAATTTAGGTATGCATACCAATGCTACTATGCTTTACGGGCATATTGAAAAATATGAACACAGGGTAGACCACATGAGCAGGCTGAGGGAATTACAAGATAAAACAAAAGGATTTCAAACTTTTATTCCACTCAAATTTCGCAATATGAATAATGATATGAGCGATGTGCCGGAGAGTACCATTACAGAAGATATGCGCCTGTATGCTATTGCAAGAATTTACCTTGATAACTTTCCTCACTTAAAATCTTACTGGCCAATGCTGGGCAGGCAAAATGCACAGCTATCTTTATCTTTTGGTGTGAATGATATTGATGGAACAATAGATGATTCTACAAAAATATACAGCATGGCTGGTAGTGAAGAGCAAACACCTGCTATGAGTACAGAAGATCTGGTAACACTAATAAAACAGGTAAAACGACAACCCATAGAAAGAGATACGCTTTACAACGAAATAAAAGATTTTAGTTAGATGCACATTTTTTTAATTCCATATACAGGTTAAGTTATTTAAACAATACGGAGATAATTATAATAGTACATAATTTATTTTAGTGTTGTCATTTTTGTATAAACCAAGTATTTGTATATTAGCAAAGGCGTTAAGCAAAACCTTTATAAATAACAAAGCCATCTTTTAAAGATGGCTTTGTTATAAAAGAGTTTTATATTTTTAGAAATTTCTTACCGTCATTTCTGTTCTTCTGTTTTTTGCCCTGCCTGCAGCAGTTTTGTTATCCGCTACTGGTTTTGTTTCGCCATAACCTGTAGATTTTAAGCGGCTGTCAGCAATACCTTTAGTTACAAGGTAGTTTTTTACAGCAGCAGCTCTGTTATCAGAAAGTGTTTGATTACTTTCATCAGAACCTTGTGCATCTGTATGGCCATCGATATCTATCATTAGCGACTCATCCGTTTTTAGCAGTCCTGCTACAGCATCAAGCGATTTAAAAGATTTTGGCAATAATTTAAAACTACCTGTTGCAAAGAATACATTTTTTGCAGCAAAGTTTATTTTATCTACTACCTCTTTAGCAATAACCGGGCAGCCCTGGTTACTTGCAGGTCCTACCCTTGTAGGGCATTTATCTTCCTCATCATTTACACCATCCCCATCTGTATCCGGTATAGGGCAACCCTGGTAGCGTGCTAAACCTTTTACAGTAGGACATTTATCCACTTCATCGTTCACACCATCACCATCGGTATCCGGTATAGGGCAACCCTGGTATTTAGCTAGACCAGCTACATCAGGGCATTTATCATCAGCATCTGCTATACCATCGCCATCTTTATCCGGGCAACCATTAAGTGCAGCAAGACCTGGCACATCTGGGCATTTATCATCTGCATCCAACACACCATCACCATCACGATCTAAAACAACTGGTGGCGGCGGGGGAGCCATTACTACAGCTTTTGGTTTAGAAAAATTCTGTGCATATCCAAATGAATAGAATAGGTTATCTTTTAAAACATCTTTCGTAAGTGTAAAACGATACTGGGCTTGTAAGAATATATAAGTAAGACTGCGTAAATTTAGCTGTATACCTAAACCAGCAGGAGCATAGGCTCCAAATTTCCCTTGATAATATCCTCCACCAACCCCACCAGTTAAAAAAGGAGAAATCAGTGCATTGTCTCCATAAGGTCTAAAGTTTAAAGTAGGTTCCAGTTCCGCACCTATTTGTTCATCTTTATCGTTTATCTGACCTCTGTCATCCGCTGCATAATCATGAAAAAGTAAACCAGCTCTTGTTGAAAAATCAATAGTATTCGTTAAGCCTTTCCAGTACGATAAGGAAACGCCGTAATCCATATTTTGTATTTTGGAAAAAGTTCTGGTACCGGAAGTGTTTTTTAAAGTAACAGGAGTTTCTATATCTAGAGCATTAAAATGTATTCCAAATAAATTCCCTTTTTTTGCAGAAGAATATTTGCTGTTCATCATTTGCGCTGAGGCACAAGTAACGATCACTAAAAATGAAAGTAACAGTGTCAGTTTTTGTTTCATATATGCTAATTTTTAATTTAAAATGTATCCTCGAATTATTGATAGGATATTAATACGTTTGTCGAAAGACAAATGTAATATCAAATCTTATACAAATCAACAATTTTTTAACAAATTGATATAATTGTCTATTGTTTATAATCAAATATTTGTTGTAAGATATCTTTTTTAATCTTTTAGCTGCATAATGTTTCATTTTTTTTTAAGAAGAAATTTATATGCCTATATTTGCAGCCCTAAACATGGTCCGGTAGCTCAGCTGGATAGAGCATCAGCCTTCTAAGCTGAGGGTCATTGGTTCGAATCCAATCCGGATCACCGCTTCGGACAGGTTTCCAATTTTGGAAGCCTGTACTTTTTTATTCCCTTTATAACCATTGTCCATATTGCACATTAGTCTTATGACTTCGTGAAGTTTTATGGTTCGATATGACTTATTTTCTAAAATGAGTTTTCTGGGTACATCAAACTAATATTCTTTTGTTTTATTGGTATAGCCGCACCAGGATAGTATTGTGGCAGGTTTTCTAATAGTTTTAATGCATTGGTTACGTGCTCTGTTATGTTCGAGTCTTGTTGCTTTAATTGGAATTGTTTGTTTACTAATTTTTCTATTTCATCTTGTAATTCTCATTTAAAATATCTAACACACCTTAAAAAAATGTGCTAATATTTTGTTTATTAAAATGTATAACACTAATTTGTAAGGTATTACCAATTTGCTGGCAGTATTGTGTTACCGCCAGCACTACTTTCACTGTGACTGAGGGACGGCGAAGCTGTACAAAAAAATAACAGCATCTTAAATTATATGATCAGTATCACATACAAACCCGTTGTACACCGAGGCGAAAAAAGGATATTAGTAATCTTTGCAAAAGATGAAAATATGATAAATAAACTACGAGCAAAAACGGATGCCCGATGGAGCAAAACACACACCGCATGGCATATTGCAGATACGAAGGAGCATAGAATTAAATGCAAATTGTTTTTCGAAGCTGAAGAAAAGAACGGGAATGAAAAAACCATTGCCCGCCTGATTATAAAGCCTAAAAAAGCGGAAATGCCTGCTGAAAAAAAGGCTTCTGAAACAGCTTTAAAAAAATTGCCTACCCTTATTTTTAAACCTATTCTAAACATTGATAAAGAAGATCGGATAGGATTTTTTGTGGCTGGCAATAAAATAATAAATGATGCCATAAAAAGATTGCCAGAAGTAAAATGGAGCGAAACCCACAAATGCTGGAATATACCCTGCAATAAACCTAATTACCAGGCTGCTTGCAATGCGTTACAGGGAAAAGTAATGTTAGACAATAAACCACTGACCTTTTATTTGCAAAAGCGAAAAATAGCAAACGCTATACAAGAAAGAACCGGGCATAAAAAAACAGTAAGCATACACCATACAATGGAAATAAGCCACTACAATATGCAATTGTTACTACGCACAGTAGAGCAATTGCAACTAAAAGCCTATAGCCAATCTACCATACGCACCTATAAAAATGAAATTGGTATTTTTATGCAAACCTTGCAAAATGAAAAAGCCGACATACTTACCAATGAAGATGTGCGCAGGTACGTACATTATTGTATAAACAAACTAGTACTAAGCGAAAATACCATACACAGTAGGCTAAATGCATTAAAATTTATGTATGAGCAAGTATTGGGAAACGAAAAGTTTTTTGTAAAAATACCCAGACCAAAGAAACCAATACAGTTACCAAAAGTAATAAGTGAAGAAAAAATTTTAAGTGGATTACTCTCTATAAAAAACATAAAACACAAAGCCATTTTAATGACAGCTTACAGTGCAGGATTGAGAGTAAGCGAGGTTATACATTTAAAAATAACTGACGTAAATAGCGACAGAATGCAAATATTTATAACATGTGCAAAAGGTAAAAAAGACAGGATGGTACCACTTGCAAAAGTCACTTTACAAATTTTGAGGGAATATGTGAAAGCATATAAACCAAAAGAATGGTTATTTGAAGGACAATCTGCTAAACAAGCCTACAGCAGCAGAAGTGCACAAGCTATTTTTAATGAGATATATAAAAAAATGGGATTGCCAAAAACAATCAGCTTTCACAGTTTGCGCCATAGTTTTGCAACGCACTTATTAGAAAATGGCACAGACATAAAATATATACAAGAAATGCTTGGCCACAATGACATTACAACTACGCTACGATACACCCATGTAAGTAAGAAAAGTTTAGAAAATATTGAAAGCCCACTAGACAAAATAATGAGAAAAAATGATAAACAATAAACTGGCGCAATGTAGATTGTGCCGGTTTATAAACCGGCGGTTATATATTCAATTTTATAAAAATGAATAAGTTGAAAAAATTGTTATTATAAATTGAATCGATTAACTTACGACAATACAAACGTTGCCTGCAATATTTCCGAACCACTCCAAGAAATCGACTTTAAACAGAAAAACGTAATTTTGTGACATACATTTAACAGCCTGTATGAAATTACCAAAATATGAAATTGAAGCAGAAGACTCTTTAGCAATTTTTGAATTTGTTATTATTGGAGATAAAGGAAATATTCCAAAACTTATAAAATTTAGTGAGACAACTTTAAAAGGGTTTTACAACCTTGCTTTTGGAGACAAAAATTTATTGACAGGTGAAATCGATGACAAAGTTGTTTCAAATAATGGCGATAGTGAAAAGGTATTGGCGACAATAGTTTCATCGGTTTACGCTTTTACAAACAAAGAAAATGAAGCTTGGGTTTATGCGACAGGAAGTACACCTGCAAGGACAAGACTTTATAGAATGGGAATTACAAAATATATCGACGAAGTTAGACACGATTTTGAAGTTTATGGCTTATTGAACGGCGAATGGGAAGATTTTGAAAAAGACATAGATTACACCGCTTTTGTGGTTAAACGAAATAATGGTAACTTTACTAAAATTTAGAAAATGAAAACAATACAAGAATTAAACGAAAGAAAAATTCCAATTGTTAGAATAAATAACGAACTGAAAAAATATAAATCAATGCCAATTTTCCAAGAGAAAGTTGACAAAGCAAATGAAATGCTTCGTACAATTGGACTACCCAAACTATCGACCAAATAATACTGCAGGCAACATGGGGTTTTGCAATAGTTGGGCAGGACGTTCGTACAATCGGCATTTGTACATATCCCAGCTTTGGTTCGGGCAGGACAAGCAACATTGACCATTAGTTCTTAACATCATTTTCATATCTTTATACAGCATCGTTTCCGGGCAGACAGTTGGTCAATCCCCAACCATCGCAAAGCCCTGTTCGTT
>JANXXM010000008.1 GCA_025350645.1 Ferruginibacter sp. | reverse complement strand
GTAAAAAATAATATTGCCACTGTAGCAAAAGGAAAAGTAACATACATGGTATGCAACGATCAAAAATGCTTACCGCCAAAAGATGTGGCATTCGCCATAAAAATAGATCCTAAATCTTAATCAATAATAAGTTTTAAATTTGCATCCCGATTAGTAATCGGGATTTTTTATAAATATAATACTATGCGCTTTTTAAAAGTTTCTACTCTTTTTTTGTTATCACTGTTTTTTGCCGGTAATGCTTTTTCGCAAGATAGTAGTATCGTAAAATGGCAATCCAATGCAAAAAAAATTACCGATGCCAGCTATGAAGTAACTTTTACAGGCACTATAAAAAAAAGCTGGCATATTTATACAAAACCCAATACCGAGCTTGGGCTGTCGGGCATTACCACCACGCCCGATGACAGTAGTTTTTCTTTTAAGCCGGTTAGTATTATTACAAAAGGAAAACCCTTTGCAGATGCTGTACTATCTGGCAATACAGAGATAGCAGAAGATAATATTTCATTTTTGCAAATCATAAATATTACGGGAGAAGTGCCCACCAGTTTTCCTGTAATTATCAATTATGAAGTGGCAGATGTTGCATCTTTTTTTCCGGAATCATCACCCAAAATTATGGTACAAACAGGAGTAGTTTCTGCAAAACCTACAGCCAATAACCGTATTTTAATACCTGCCATCAATATAGAAAAACCACTAACGGATTGTAAAACATCATCCTCAACATCTACTTCTGCTAATGGCAAATCAAAAGGGCTTTTAGCATTGTTTATACTGGGTTTTTTAGGTGGCTTGGTGGCGTTACTCACACCATGTGTTTTCCCTATGATACCACTCACTGTTTCTTTTTTTACAAAAAAAGCAGAGAGTAAAAAGGCCGGCATAAGCAATGCTTTTTTATATGGCTTCTTTATTTTTCTTATTTATTTATTGCTAAGTTTACCTTTTCATTTTTTAGATAAATTAAATCCAGAAATACTCAATAATATCTCTACCAATGTATATCTTAATGTAGGTTTCTTTGTAATATTTATTTTCTTTGCATTATCATTTTTTGGTTTTTATGAAATTACTTTACCAGCATCTTTTTCAAACAAAACAGATAGCAAAGCAGGCGCAGGCAATGTGATAGGAATATTTTTTATGGCACTCACGCTTGCTTTAGTTTCTTTTTCCTGCACAGGTCCTATTTTAGGATCTTTACTTGCAGGGTCGTTATCTGCAGATGGTGGTGCCATGCAGCTTACAGCAGGTATGGGTGGTTTTGGGCTTGCGCTTGCATTACCGTTTGCGCTTTTTGCCATGTTCCCCAATTTATTAAAGTCGCTTCCAAAATCCGGCGGCTGGCTCACTACAGTAAAAGTAGTATTGGGTTTTCTGGAACTTGGTCTCGCTTTCAAATTCCTTTCCAATGCAGATTTGGTAACACACTGGGGCATTTTAAAAAGAGAAATATTTATTAGCATCTGGATCATTATTGGCATATTGCTTTCTTTGTATTTATGGGGTCTTATAAAATTTAAACATGATTCTCCAATAAAAAAATTATCGCTCATAAGAATAATATTTGCGGTGGCAGCAACAATCTTTACATTATATCTCGTACCTGGTGTTACCAATACAAAATATGCAAACCTTAAATTGATTAGTGGTTTTCCACCTCCATTATATTACAGCATATACAAAAGCGGCAATGATTGTGTGCTGGATCTTAATTGCACCAGGGATTATGAAACAGGGCTAAAAATGGCAAGGGAACAACATAAACCTATTCTTTTAGATTTTACGGGCTATGCCTGCGTAAACTGCCGTCGTATGGAAGAAAATATATGGAGTAACCCAAAAGTATATGCGCTGATGAAAGAAAAATTCATCATTATTTCTTTGTACGTAGATGATAAAAAATTATTGCCCGCAGCAAATCGTTTTACCTACAAAACTACTGATGGAGCAAGTAGGGAAATTAGAACTGTGGGAGACAAATGGGCTACTTTTGAAACAGAAAATTTTAAACAGAATGCACAACCGCTATATGCCATTTTAAATACGAGCGAAGAATTATTATCGCATCCGGCAGGGTA
>JANXXM010000177.1 GCA_025350645.1 Ferruginibacter sp. | reverse complement strand
ATAAAACACTTGATGAGGTGAGTGAATTTATAACAGCCGCAACTAATTCTTTATCCCAGGATACCATCAAAAATACCTGTGGATTCCCATATGTTTTTTCAGGACTAAATTGGACTAATTAATATTTATAATTGGTATAAACAAATTAAACCAATTGGGAAAATAAGTAAATCAAAAATACTAATCCAATGTATTTGTTTTGTTTGTAGCCACAAATTGACCATATAAATTCCGTGACTAAAACATTGCTGAAAAAAAAGTAAGGCAAAAAAATATATAAAATATTTTGGACGCTTTATGAAGCCATAAACACAAAAAATATTTATTCCAATAAAAAGAATATGACGCCAAATTGGAGACTCATTTATTTTATAAAAGATGCCAGCAAAATGATATGCTCCAACCACACAAGCCAGGCAAGCAAAAACTTTAAATAAAATATTTCGAGTTTTAAAAGAAAATAACACTATCAAATATAATTTATTGCTGTAATTTTTTTATTATCATTTTTAAATTGGAAGGACTATTGCCTCGTTTTTGTTTGTAAAACATTTGTAAAAAAAAACCAACATGAAAAATTTATTATTAAGTACTTCATTTTGTGCAGTTCTTTTTTGTGCCTGAACAGGCACAAAAAGTAACGTTTACAGGCTATAAAAAATTACAAACTAGGTAATCAGCAATTTTTTAATACCATTACAAAACTGGATAGTATTTTTTTGCTGCGTATAATACCTGCACCGTTTCGCTGGATAATTATGCAACTTTTTTTTCGGAGAAGATTGAATTTTATCATGACAACGGAGGTTTGATGACATCCAAACAAGATATTATTGATGCAACAAAAAGAGATATTTGTGGGGAATTTATCAGGGAACCTGTGCGGAGAAGTATTGAAGTATATCTTATTAAAATTTTTGGTGCAATAGAAATAAGACTGCATAAATTTCACAATAACGAAGAGCCGGCCGGCACACTTTCAAAAGTGGGACGCTTTACCATAATCTGGGAAAATAAAAATAATGAATGGAAAATTGTGAGGGTAATAAGTTTACATTAATGGGTATAAAAATTTTATTATCCAGCACTATAAGATTTTTAGAAACTTTAAAACAAATAAACGCATTGAGCAAAATAAACCTGTAATATAAAGTTTCCATTACTTTTTTGAAGAGAACAATAATTATCTGCAAGCTTGTAATATCTGGCTTCCCATTAGTTTTAAAGAAAAACGCTATTGTAAATACTATCCCTAAAAAGAATTTCATCAAATATTTTCTCTAACGCCACTTATCTAACTTCAAAAAATTATCTTCGCAAAAATTCCATTTATGCTACCAAAATACAAGCGCATTCTTTTAAAATTATCTGGCGAATCTTTAATGGGGGATAAAAATTTTGGACTCGACCCTGTGGTGCTTGCCCAATATGCGCAGGAAATTAAACAAATTACAGATATGGGCGTGCAGGTAGCAATTGTAATTGGCGGCGGTAACATTTACCGGGGAATGAATGAAGCGGAAACAGGTATAGAACGGGCGCAGGGAGATTATATGGGCATGCTGGCAACGGTAATAAACGGCATGGCGCTGCAGAGTGCTTTAGATAAAGCAGGTGCGCTTACCCGGCTGCAAAGTGCCATAAAAATGGAGCAGATTGCAGAACCTTATATACGCAGGCGTGCTATGAGGCATTTGGAAAAAGGGCGGGTGGTAATTTTTGGCGCAGGTACCGGCAACCCGTATTTTACTACAGATACCGCAGGCTCCTTAAGAGCTATAGAAATAAAGGCAGATGTTATTTTAAAAGGTACAAGGGTAGATGGTATTTACTCTGCCGACCCTGAGAAAGACCCCACTGCTACTAAGTTTGGTAAAATTTCTTTTGCAGAATGTATATCTAAAAACTTGAAGGTAATGGATATGACCGCCTTTACCCTTTGCATGGAAAATGATTTGCCCATTGTAGTTTTTGATATGAATAAACCAGGTAATTTAATGAGTGTGGTTACAGGAGAAAAAACAGGAACATTGGTAAGCTAAAGCCAAATCTTTATATTGCTTATTTTCTTAAAAATAGTAGTGCAATTTTTATTTTTTACATTTTCTTTTATACTAATTTGCTTTAATAATTCCGAATTTAAAATTCAACAAAGATTTTAAATCTTCTATTCTACTTTCAAATTGTGTGAAAAAGGTTTCAACAGCTTGCTCAAAAGTTGCGTAGTCAGCGTAATATTTATTTTTCA
>JANXXM010000176.1 GCA_025350645.1 Ferruginibacter sp. | reverse complement strand
GCAACCTCTTGCAACAATGCTACCAACGGTAGCATAACGGCTGTGCCATCTGTTATAGGAGCTTATACTTATACCATCAACGCTACACCGGCAAATACCACGGGGGCTGCAACCGGCGTGTTTACTGGCCTTGCAGCCGGTGCATACATTATTACGTTTACTTCCACTGCTACTGGTTGCACAGGTACGGTAACCAATACTATCGTTGCCGGACCTGCATTAACGGCTACTGCAAGCACCACGGCAGCATCCTGCCCTGGTGTAAATAACGGAACATTTACAGCATCTTCACCAACCGGTACTGCGCCATTTACCTATACAATAAATGCGACTCCAATAAATACCACAGGAGCTGCAACGGGTGTGTTTACTGGGCTTGCGGCTGGTACATACCTCATCAGCTTTACAGATGCAGCAGGTTGTACGGGTACAAGTAGTGCTACCATTGCACAGGGTGCAGCTATCACTGCTACATCATCATTTACCAATACCAGTTGTAATAATACTACTAATGGTAGCATGACGGTAACAGCACCTACAGGTACAGCACCTTATTCTTTCAGTATAAATGCCACGCCTGCAAATACAACAGGTGCTGCAACCGGCATCTTTACTGGTTTGGCACCCGGTACTTATATTATAAGCTTTACAGATGGTAATGGTTGTACAGGGACTACTACAAAAACAATTGCAGCAGGACCGGCATTAACTGCTACTGCTTCTACCACAAGTACGGCATGCCCTGGTATTAATAATGGAACATTTACAGCAACCGCCCCAACCGGCACTGCGCCATTTACCTATACAATAAATGCAACGCCTGCAAATACTACAGGAGCTGCAAGTGCCGTGTTTACTGGGCTTGCGGCTGGTACATACCTCATCAGCTTTACAGATGCAGCAGGTTGTACGGGTACAACAACGGGAGTAGTGGCTCAAGGTGCTGCGTTAACAGCTACACAAATAGTGGCTAATCCTAATTGTGCCGGTATAAACGATGGTACGTTTACTGCAACACCTACTAATGGTGCCGCACCATTTACTTACGTTATAAATGCAACACCTGCAAATACCACTGGTGCTGCAACCGGTGTGTTTACAGGGCTTGCGCCTGGCACATACGTAATAACATTTACAGATGCCAACGGGTGTACGGGTACACAAACTGCAACACTTACTACAAATGCGCTTGTAACAGCTACAGAAACTCATACTAATGCTACCTGCTTTGGCAACAGCGACGGAACAATTACTATAACTGCCGCAGGCGGCGTAGGACCGTACACTTATGCATTACTACCATCTGCTTCTTTTCAAACCAGTAATATTATTACCAGTGTAGGTAATGGAACTTATACTGTAAGAATAAAAGATAATTTTGGTTGTATAAGAGATATTACCGTAAGCATAACACAGCCCACACAGCTTACTGCTACAGCAGGTAAGAGAAACAATGCTACCTGTAATGGAAATGATGGCGGTATTTATATAACAGGAAATGGTGGTACATTTCCTTATCAATATTCTATTGATAACGGCGTTACTTACCAGTTGAGCGATACTTTTAGAACAGTTTTAAATGCTACTTACAATAACATAATTGTAAAAGATGCAAATGGCTGCATAGCTACAGCAAATACAGTAATAGTGGGGCAGGATAATAATTTAATACTGGATATCTTAATTGCGCCTGACACATTAATTTGTCAGGGCGATAATGTCAGATTTACCCCTGTAACCAATGCGGCTGCAACCAGCACTTATTTATGGACATCGCTTACAACTGTAGTACCCAATAATACCATTGATAGTTTGTTCACCTTAAATACATCTGTACACCCTGTGGATACTGCTACTTACCAGCTTACCATAAACTACAAGGCATGTTCTATAACTGATGTGGTAAAAGTAAATGTATTGTGGAAGCCGGTGGCAGATGCAGGACCAACCATTTCTGTTTGCCGCGGAGATTCTATTCTTATAACGGGAAGCATCACCCATTTTTCTAAAGGAATTGATTCGCTTGCATGGACACCACTGGATAGTCTTACCTCACCAAAATCTATTCAAACATTTGTGCACCCGCAAAAAAGTACTTATTACTATTTGACGGCATACACTTTTAAAAATACTTATGGTTGTGATTTTGCTGTGCATGATTCCATAAAAGTAGTTGTGCCGCCAGATGTAAAAGCATTTGCTGGTAAAGATACCATTGCAGTAAAAGGCGCAGCACACCAGTTATTAGGCAGCGGCGGGGTTTCATATACCTGGTCATCGCCTACGGTTTCCATTACAGATCCGTTTAAGCAAAACCCTTTTGTGATCATTAATAATGATGCAAATTTTTTCCTGATGGTAAAAAATAATATTGGTTGTACAGACTATGATTCTGTTTTTGTAAAAGTATATGATGGGCCTGCTTATTATATGCCAAATTCGTTTACACCAAACGGCGATGGACTCAATGATGTTTTCCGTGCAATACCAGTAGGCATAGCCAGTACAGAATATTTTAAAGTGCTGAACAGGTATGGCGAAACAGTGTTTCAAACCAACCAATATCTTAAAGGATGGGATGGAACTTTTAAAGGAAAAAAGCAACCGGCAGGTGTATATGTATGGATGATAAGAGGAAAAAACAAGGATAATAAAAATATAGAAATGAAAGGAACTGTAATGCTTATTCAATAATTTTTATTACATATTGTAATAATCTTCTGGTAATTATGCCAGAGGGTTTTTTATTAAAAAAATATCTACCGTCCATAAAGAAAAATTAAAGGAATATGAATTTTTTTATTAGTTTACAACTCGTCCTAAGAAATTTGTATTCGTGTAATTCAACAAACAAAATAATATTAATGAAGAAAATTATCTTTTTACTCATAAGTTACTTCTTGCTGCATACAGTATTTGCACAGGATATAAAAAATAACCCCGGTAGTAATCATGGCAACAGGTTTGAGCAGCTAGGTACCATTCTGCCAACACCCAATGAGTATCGTACAGCAAGCGGTGCACCCGGCCCTAAGTACTGGCAGCAGCGTGCAGATTATGATATTACCTGCCAGCTGGATGAACCCAACAGAAAACTTACCGGTAAAGAAACCATTACCTACTACAACAATTCTCCCGATAACCTTAATTACATCTGGCTGCAGTTAGATGAAAATGAACACAGTTCTGTGAATAACAGCGGTTATCAAACCAGTAACAGCATGAACAAAACATTATCTGATCAGGAAATCAGCAGAATGAGTACCGGCAAGCTGGATAAAGAATATGGGGATAATATTACTAAGCTTACGACCGCTTTGGGAGTTCCTTTAAAATATACCATCAACAAAACAATGATGCGCATAGAACTGCCACAGGTTTTAAAACCAGGGCAGCAATTTATTTTTAAAGTAGATTGGAATTATAATATTATAGAGCGCACCAAATATGGCGGCCGTGGCGGTTTTGAGTATTTTGCGGAAGATGGAAATGATTTATATACCATGACGCAATGGTATCCCCGCCTTTGTGTGTACAGCGATTTCCAGGGCTGGCAAAACCATCAGTTTGCAGGTAGCGGGGAGTTTGCACTCACCTTTGGCAATTTCAAAGTAGCCATGACGGTACCTGCAGATCATGTGGTGATGGGCACAGGGCAATGTCAAAATTATCAGCAGGTACTTACGCCTGCTCAGTTTGCGAGGTGGAACACTGCACAGGCTGCAAAAGAACCAACAGAAGTAGTAACGCTGGAGGAAGCGAAGGCCAGAGAAAAACAAAAACTAACGCAAAATAAAACATGGATCTTTAAAGCCGAAATGGTACGTGATTTTGCATGGGGCAGCAGCCGCAAATTTGTGTGGGATGCTATGCCTGTATATGTGGAAGGCAAAAAAATAATGTGCATGAGTGCTTATGCAAAAGAAGCGTACAGCCTTTATAAAAAATATAGTACTAAAGCAGTAGCACATACTATAAAAACGTATTCTAAATTTACAATACCTTATCCTTATCCTGTTGCCCAAAGTTTAGAAGCAGCAAATGGTATGGAATACCCCATGATTTGTTTTAATTATGGGCGCACAGAAAAAGATGGTACCTATAGTGAAGGCACAAAAAACGGAATGCTCGGCGTAGTGATACATGAAGTGGGACATAATTTTTTTCCTATGATCATCAATAGCGATGAAAGGCAATGGACCTGGATGGATGAAGGCCTTAACTCCTTTTGCGAATATCTTACAGAAGAATTATGGGATAATAAATTTCCTGTAGGCAAAGGACCAGCATATAAAATAGTAGATTATATGAAGATGCCAAAAGACCAGCTGGAGCCGATTATGACCAACAGTGAAAATATAATACAGTTTGGCCCAAATGCTTACAGTAAGCCAAGTACAGGATTAAATATTTTAAGAGAAACTATTATAGGCAGAGAAAATTTTGATTATGCATTTAAAGAATATGCACGCCGCTGGGCATTTAAACACCCTACGCCTGCAGATCTTTTTCGTACTATGGAAGATGCAAGCGCAGAAGATTTAGACTGGTTTTGGCGGGGTTGGTTTTATGGTACAGACCCCTGCGATATTTCTCTGGATAGTGTAAAATGGGCAAACCTGAATACAGAGGCTATACCTGCACGTACAACAGAAACAACTTTTACACAACCAGTAAGTAAACCACTTTTAAATTCTTTTGATGATATTTCTAAAATAAGAAATAGAGAAGACAAAAAAATTGTTTTTGCTACAGATGCAGATATTGCACTTCGTGATTTTTACTGGAGATATGATCGTGGCCAGGTAAAGGTAGATAGCACGCCATTTAAAATAACCATACCATTGGCAGCGGCAGATTCATTTACCAATGAGCAAAAAATGCAGATAGCAGGTGGTAAAAATTTATATGAACTAACCTTTAGCAATAAAGGTGGTTTGGTAATGCCCATTATTATAGAATGGACATTTAAAGATGGAACAAAACAAATAGAACGAATACCGGTGCAAGTGTGGCGCAAAAATGAAAATAAGGTTATAAAAACATTTATAAAAGATAAGGAAGTAGCATCTATACTATTAGACCCTTTGCGGGAAACGGCTGATATAAATACACAAAACAATGGATGGAATATTACAGAAGAGCCTTCTAAGTTTAAAGTATTTAAAGCCAGGGCAGGCGCAGGCCGTGGTGCAAGTACAGGGCAGGGAAACCCAATGCAGAAAGAGATAAAATAGTTTTAAAATAAATCAGTAGTTAAATAAAAAAAATTCAATCGAAGAACTTGGATATGGTGAAATTCAAAAATTTAAAATAAATTATCAGGTTTTTCGAAGATATTTTCATAAAAAAGAGGCTGACTTAATACTAAAAGTCAGCCTCTTTTTATTTGGATACCCAAAGGTAATTTTATATCATTTTTATTATTCTTAAAGGGAATTTTTTGTATTGTGGTAACCGCTTTTATAAAATTTATTTGAACTAAAACTTTATTGCCCTGCCATCAATAACCTACTTCTTGCCATTAAACAACTGCCCATTACACCTGCTTTTTCGCCCAGTTTAGATGTTACCAATTGAGTATCGCTGCTTACTAGGTTTAAGGCGTATTTATTTAATGCACTTTTTATAGGTAAGCGAATATAGTCGCCAGTTTCTGCAAGTACGCCACCAAGTATTACTAGTTCAGGGTTAAACAAGTTTATAAGAATAGCTAAACCCTTTCCCATCTTTTCGCCAATTTCTGCTATCAATTCTATGCTCAACGTATCTTCTGTTTTTGCAGCTTTTACAATATCTGCCACCCGCAAATCGTCCATTACTTTTCCTTTTTTTGCAAGGGATGAACTGGAACCATCTTCAATTTTCTTTTTAAAATTTCTTAATAAAGCATTACCCGAAGCCTCCGTTTCCAGGCAACCTTTTTTACCACAATGACAAATAATTTCGTTGTTAAAAAAAGGGATATGCCCAAACTCACCGCTAAAGCCAGATTTACCGTAATATACTTTTCCATCAATTAAAATACCCAAGCCCACACCATAATCCATATTTACAAAAAGCACATTTTTTTCATTGCTTACTACACCACTGCAAAACTCCCCATAAGCCATAGCTTTACTATCGTTTTCTATAAAAGTTTTTATGCCTATCTCTTGCTCTATCGTTTGGCTTAATGGTTCTTCATGAAAATGAAAAAAACTGTAACTATAGCCTGTTGTATGATTAACTCGGCCGGAAAGGTTTATACCTAACCCTAAAATTTTTTGCTTTTCCACCGGCACCTCTTCTACAAATGAATGTATAATATCCATTAATTGCCTGTAAGACTCTGGCGAATTTTCCAATTTGTATGGAATATTTTCTTTTATTTCTACAAGATTTTTCTTAAAATCAAGCAAGCCAATATTGATAAAGAACTTTTTCATATCCACACCTACAAAAAAACAAGATTCCGCAACCAATCCATAAAGACTAGCCCTTCTACCTCCCGTAGAATCTACTTTTCCATAATCTTTAATAAGCCCGTCTTCTATAAGGTCAGTTACCAGATTGGTTATTTTAGGAGCACTTATGTTTAATTCTTTGGTAAGCTCTGCAATAGTAACATTTCCTGTTGCATCAAAATAATTTATAATTCGTCTCTTAAGCAAACGGTTTTTATATGCTACGCCCGATGCATTGTCTTCCGAAAAAACTTCTATTATCAAATGTGATTCTGCCATAGTACAAGATATTCAATAAAGTATTTTAAAATAAGATTATGTAGAATTAATCTAGAATAATTACATCTAAATAAATTAATTTAATAAGTTTAGTTGTTTTAACAAAAAATAATGTTAATATTGGTATACCATAAAAATTTTTTATAAAACTAATTGCCGGATGGATACAAGTATTCCACAACAACTAACAGTTGCCCCTAATGCAATTAATCATTTGGTTGGTTATGCGCATTTATACAAAAATGAACTGCTGGAAAATATTCTTCCTTTTTGGTTAGCCAATAGCAAAGATCATAATAACGGTGGTTATTTTACATGTTTAGATCGTAAAGGAAAAGTATATGATACAGATAAATTTATGTGGCTGCAAGGCAGAGAGGTTTGGTGTTTTAGTTATATGTATAATAATATAGCACAAAAACAAGAATGGCTAGATATGGCATTGCATGGTGCTAATTTTATGGAAAAACATGGCAGGGATGAAAATGGCGACTGGTATTTTTCTTTAGAGGCAGATGGCAAGCCTTTGGTACAACCATATAATATTTTTAGCGATTGTTTTGCAACCATGGCTTTTGCAGCGTTAGATAAAGCAAACCCAAATGAAACCTATAAAAAAATAGCATTAGATACTTTCGAAAATATAATTAGCCGCCAGCATAATTGGAAAGGCAGATACAGCAAGACTTACCCGGGTACCCGCCAGCTAAAAAACTTTAGTCTTCCAATGATTTTGTGCAACCTCTCTTTGGAGCTGGAACATATTATTGGTAAAGAAAGGGTGGATAGTTTTATACCGACTGTTATTAATGAAGTGATGAACGTTTTTTACCAAGAAGATCTTGGACTTGTTTTAGAAAATGTATTTGAAGATGGAAGTTTTTGCGACAGTTTTGAAGGAAGACTTTTAAACCCTGGCCATGCTATAGAAGCCATGTGGTTTATTATGGATTTGGGGAAAAGAATGAATGATGAAGTACTCATTGAAAAAGCATGTGAAATAATGCTTAAGACAATTGAATATGGTTGGGATAAACAGTATGAAGGCATTTTTTATTTTATGGACGTAAAAAATAATCCCCCACAGCAATTGGAATGGGACCAAAAATTATGGTGGGTACATGTAGAAGCCTTAGTGGCATTAGCAAAAGGTTACGCATATACAAAAAATGAACGCTGCGCAACATGGTTTAAAAAAATACATGATTATACCTGGAAACATTTTAAAGATAACGAACATGGAGAATGGTTTGGTTATTTAAATAGAAGAGGAGAGGTATTGCTGGATTTAAAAGGTGGAAAATGGAAAGGTTGTTTTCATTTACCAAGGTCATTATACCAGGTTTGGAAAACGTTGGAAAAGACTTTATAAATACTGCCAAAAGGGAATTTTGTACCTTATAATAATTGTGAATTTTAAAATCAATTGGATTATTTAAAATATAATTTTTGGATTTTATTAGGAATTTTAAATTAAACATTTTTAAACCAGGAATTTGCGGCAAATGATTTTATCACTATGTCCGCCTAAGGATGATTCAAAACCTTAACACTTAAAAAAATTATTGCATCATCGCTTTCTTGACAAAAACAAAGAACAAAGTTTGAAAAAATTTATAACCATATTATTCTTACTTTTTTTTACTGTAAACATTTATGCACAAAAAAGCATAATGATGTGGATGGATGCTACTGCAAATTTTGAACGGCTCTCTACAAAAGATTCTGTAGAATATTATTTAAAAAAGTGTAAAGAAGTAGGCATAACTGATGTGGTGATAGATGTAAAACCAATAACCGGAGAAGTGTTGTACAAAAGTGAAATAGCTCCATTTTTAAATAAGTGGAAAGGTTATACAAGACCAGCAAATTTTGATTTATTACAAACAGCCATTGAAGAAGGACATGCATTAAATATAAAAGTACATGGATCTATAAATGTATTTAGTGGCGGGCATAGTCAGTTTAACAGAGGCATAATCTATACTACACATCCTGAGTGGCAATCACAAAATTATTTAGATACAGGCATTGTACTTATATCTGGTATTAAAACAAAATTATCAGGAATGCTTAACCCTGCAAACCCTGCAGTACAGGCTTATGAGTTATCAATTTTAGCAGAGCTTGTAAAAAAATATCCATTAATAGATGGCATTATGCTGGATAGAGTAAGGTATGATGGAATGGAGGCAGATTTTTCTACGCTTTCCAAAAAAATATTTGAAAAATATATAGGCAAAAAAGTAAATAATTTCCCAACAGATATTTTTTCTTACAAAAAAGAAAATGGAAAAAATATAAAAATACCGGGCAAGTTGTACAAAGAATGGCTGGAGTGGCGGGCAAGTGTTATTTATAATTTTTTCAAAAAAGCAAGAGCCGTAGCCAAGCAAAATAATCCAATAATAATTTTTGGAGATTATACTGGCGCTTGGTACCCCACCTATTATGAAGTGGGCGTAAACTGGGCAAGTAATAAATATGATGTGGCAAAAGATTATCCGCAATGGGCTACAAAAAAATACCAGCAATATGGTTATGCGGAGCTGTTGGATTTGTACAGCAGTGGTTGTTATTTTTATGAAGTAACTACAAAAGAAGTGCAAGACTCCTACAGTATAAAAGCAGCAAGATCAGAAGCGGGAATGAGTAACCAAAAAGCACCATGGTATTCTGTAGAAGGCAGCGCAGAAATGGCCATGAACATAACCATGAAAGCGGCACCATTACTTGGCAGTGTGTATGTAGAACAATACAAACAAAACAGTGAGCAGTTTACAAAAGCCATGCAAATGTGTTTAGATAAAACCAATGGATTAATGATTTTTGACCTTGTTCATATTGTGGAAAGAAATTGGTGGAGTACCATTAAAAATTTACAGAAAAATTAATGCAAAAAACTTTGCACCATATAATTTCATTTTTACTTTTTGTATGTACCACACAGGTATATGCACAAAAAATTATTCATACGCAGGTGCTCGTTATTGGTGGAGGAACAGGCGGTACGGCTGCAGGCATACAGGCTGCAAGGCTTGGCGCAAAAACAATTATTATAGAGCCAACAACATGGCTTGGCGGAATGATAAGTGCAGCAGGTGTTAGTGCTATCGATGGTAACCATAAATTGCCATCTGGCTTATGGAAGGAATTTAGAGACAAAATTTACAAGGTATATGGCGGCGCAAAAGCGGTAGAAACTGGTTGGGTTAGCAACACAGCTTTTGAACCACATGTAGCGGATAGTATTTTTAAAACCATGGCAGCCATCGAAAAAAACTTATCTGTTTTATACAAATGGCATTTTGAAAAAGCAATTGTAGAAGGCAATAAATTAACCGGAGCCATCTTTAAAAATAATATTCGTAGTCTTATAATAACTGCGAATGTAATTATTGATGCTACCGAAATGGGCGATGTAATGGCAAGTGCAAAAGTGCCTTTTGATGTAGGTATGGAAGCCGAAAGTATAACAGGTGAAAAAGTGGGCGTAAGTACTACAAATAATATTGTTCAAGATCTTACATACGTTGCTATTTTAAAAAATTATGGTGCGGCAAAAGATTGCACTATTGTAAAACCTGTTGGGTACAATCCTTTAGAATTTGATGGATCAAACACAGATTATTTTATTGATAAAACCAAAGAAGCTCCTAATGTAGATGCAATAAAAATGTTGGAGTATGCAAAACTGCCACACAATAAATACATGCTTAACTGGCCTAGAAAAGGCAATGATACTTACCTCAATGTTGTAGCATTAAACCCTCAACAAAGAATTATTGAACAGGAAAAAGCAAAGCAAACAACTTTACGATTTGTTTATTTTATACAACAGCAGCTAGGCTTTAAAAACCTTGGTTTAGCTGATGATGAATTTGGTACTGAAGATAAATTGGCATTAATACCTTATTACCGTGAAGGCAGAAGAGTAAAGGGTTTGGTACGATTTACCATTAATAATATTGCAAAACCTTTTGAAGGAGATGCATTATACCGCACAGGTATTTCTGTGGGCGATTATCCGATAGATCATCACCATAAAAAAAATGAGGTCGCACCACAACACTTAGAATTTTTTCCCGTGTCTTCTTATAATATTCCACTTGGTACATTAATACCAGCAAAGTTTGATGGGTTAATTGTAGCAGAAAAAGGGATAAGCGTTAGCAATGTGGTAAATGGAACTACACGGCTGCAACCTGTGGTAATGCTTACAGGGCAAGCAGCAGGAACATTAGCGGCATTGTCAGTTTTGCAAAAAAAGCAACCACGTAATGTACCAATAAGAATGGTACAAAATAAATTATTAAATGCTGGTGCTTACATTATGCCATATATAGATGTTTCCTCTGAATACCGCTTCTTTAAGGCCATACAAAAAATTGGTGCTACGGGTATTTTAAAAGGTACCGGCATTCCTTACAAATGGGCAAATCAAACTTGGTTTTATCCTGATAGTACTATTAATAAAGATAATTTTTATCCAATATTGTTTAAATTTACAAAAAAAAGTATTCTTTATAAAAATGATATTTTATTAGTGAAAGATTTATTAACTGTTATAGAAATAAACAGTAAAAATAATTTAGCAAAAACAATAATAAAGAATTGGAGCAAATTAGGATTGGAAAATTTTAATGATAAAAGACCCATTAAACGCTTTGAAATAGCCGTTTTGATTGATTATTATCTCAACCCATTCGAGACAAAACAAATTAATCACAAAGGAAATTTCATTTTAACAAAAAGTAAATAAATTGATTACCAAACTAATTTTAAAACAAAATTTATGAAAAGACTATTGCTTATGTTATTTCTATTTTCCTGTATACCTTATGCATTAATGGCACAGGATATTTTAGTATCTGGTAAAGTAACTACACCCAATGCCGCAAAATCTGTGGAAGCTATAACAGTTACTTTAAAAGGAACCAATCGTGCAGTAGCTACTACAACCGATGGCTCTTTTGCCATAACAGCACCTATTGGCGGAAATTTAATTTTTACAGCCGTAGGGTTTAAAACCAAAACTCTTGAGATATTAAATGGCAATTCAATGAGTGTGGTTTTAGATGAAGATGCTGCTCAATTAGATGCTGTAGTTGTTACAGCACTAGGTATTCAACGCCAAAAGAAATCTCTAGGTTATGCAACACAGCAAGTAGCAGGTAATGATATATCTACTAACAGGGAGGTTAATATTGCAAACGCACTTGCTGGTAAAGTAGCAGGATTAATAATTAACAGAGGAACATCTGGCCCGGGTTCATCTACACGTTTGCAAATACGAGGCGATAGATCTGTACAAGGATTAAATCAACCTTTGTATGTTATAGATGGTATACCAATGGACAATACTATTCGTGGTGGTGCCGGAGAATTTAATGGCTCCGATGGTGGTGATGTTATTGGTAATATTCCACCCGATGATATTGAAAACATATCTGTTTTAAAAGGTCCTAATGCCGCTGCATTATATGGTGCACGGGCTGCAAATGGTGTTGTTTTAATTACAACAAAAAAAGGTAGAACACAAAAAGGTTTGGGCATTACTTACAGTTTAAATTACGCTACTGAAAAGCCTACGTATAAATTAAAATTTCAAGATCAATATGCACAAGGTGATGGTGGTACTTACACATCTAATAGCGTAAACAGCTGGGGCCCGAAAATAACCGGACAAGCAGTGACCAATTGGTTAGGTGAAAATATAAATCTTACTGCACAAGATCATGTTGATGCTTTGTTTCAAAATGCCAGCTCTATTAATAATGCATTAAGTGTTTCTACAGGTAATGAAAAAGCACAAATTCGTATTTCGGGTAGCAATGAGAAAAGCACAGGCTTAATACCAGATAATAAGTATAACAGAAGTTCATTTTTATTTAGAGGCACCACTCAAATATCAAAAAGATTAAGTTTTGATACCAAAGTAAATTATATCTATCAAAATGTAAAAAACAGACCTGCTGGCGGCGAAGAAGCTGTTAACCCTTACTCCGATTTAATTAGAATGCCCACTACAGTTAGAAATGAAGATTTACAACGCTACGATATTCCTGAAAATGGAAACCCACGTAATAATTTTTTTACTAAAGATGGTACAATTATCAACAATCCTTATTGGATAATTAATAATTTTAAAACAGAAGAAGTTAGAAATCGTTTTATTACTTCTTTATCTTCTCGTTATCTTATTACCGATGATTTAAGTGTGCAGGCACGTGTAGGTTTAGATAAATATTATGATAACAATGACAGAAAGGTATTTCCTGGCAGCCCCACACAATTAGTGGGTGGGGGAAGTTTATCTGGTGATTATTCTTCAAATACGTATAACTCTACCGAAATAAATGTGGATGCTTTAATTACTTATTCTAAAAAATTAAATAAAATAGGGTTTAGCGTTTCAGGAGGTAGCGCATTTTTTAGGAAGAATACTATTTTCGAAAGTCAATCTGCTGGTGGGTTAGATATTCCTTATTTATTTAAATCATCAAATGGAAAAACTGTAAGCACTGACAGGGCTACAGGTAGTAAAGAAATTCAATCTATATTTGGATCAGGACAAATAAGCTATAACGATTATTTATTTGTAGATGTTACAGCAAGAAATGATTGGTCATCAACATTACCCATTGCAAATCGTAGTTATTTTTATCCTTCAGTTTCTGTAAGTGCAATATTGAGCGAAATAGTAAAATTGCCTACTGTAATAAATTATGCAAAAGCGAGGGCTTCATTTGCCAAAGTGGGTAAAGATGATGAGCAATTGTATTCTTTTATACAAACACTTATTTCCAGCCCAGGGGTAAATGGAGTAATATTAGCTAATAATGCTAATCTTGTTTTAAAAGATGTAAAGCCAGAACAAACTTCGGCTATAGAATTAGGCACAGAAGTGCGTTTGTTAAACAATAGGCTAACTGTTGATTTATCTTATTACAAAACCAACTCTCGTAATCAAATTTTAAGATTACCATTACCGCTAAGCTCTTTATTTTCTACCAAAACAATTAATGCAGGAAATATTCAAAATAGTGGGATTGAAATTATGTTAGGTGGAATGCCAGTTAAAGGAAAAGATTTTGAATGGAATATTAGTGTTAATTATGCAAAAAATAAAAATAAGGTAATAGAGCTAACATCTGGCTTAGATTCTACTTTATTAAGTACTAATAGAGTGAGTGATTTATATGCAAAAGTTGGCGATCCTTTGGGTAATTTGTATGTAAGAGGATTTGAAAGAAATGCTTCAGGAAGAATACTAATAGGAGCAAATGGGCTACCAATTATTCGTAATGGCAGGCCTTTAAACGTTGGTAATTACAATCCTGACTGGACAGGGGGAATTACTAATTCATTTAGATACAAATCTTTTACCGCCAGTTTTTTAATTGACGCTAGGGTAGGCGGAAAAATTGTATCTCACACACAGGCAGTTTTAGCAGGTTCAGGATTAACCGAAGAAACTATTGCTGGGCGTGATGGAAGTTTAATTTTAGATGGAGACTTAGCAAGTGGTGGTAAAAATACAATACCCATTACTTCACAAGCTTATTGGTCTTTAGTTGGTGGTCGTGGAGGTCCTGTTGGAGAAGCATTTACTTACAGTGCTACCAATGTTCGCTTACGTCAACTTTCAATAGGATATCGCTTGGCTTCAAAGTTTTTAAAAAGAATGCCTTTCTCGAATATTGATTTTACATTATCTGGAAGAAATCTTTTTTTCTTAAAGAAAAAAGCTCCATTTGATCCAGAGGTTGCGTTAAATAATGGCTTAGGAGGCCAAGGAATTGATTTTTGGAGTATGCCAACAACTAAATCAATAGGATTCAATATAAATGTATCATTTTAAAATTTTAAAAATGCTTTTTATGAAAAAAGAATTCGTTATAAAAAAAATAGCTTTATTATTCTTTGTTAGCATTATGATGCTTATCAGCTGTAACAAAAGATTAGATAAATTAGCGTCCGATCCTAATAATCCATCGCTTGATGACCCTGCAGTAGCACAAGGTGCTGCTAGTGCATTATTTTCCTCTGCCATTAGTAAAGGTTTGATGACTGCGTTTGAACACCAGAGAGCGCAAGCCCTTTACGCTGATTTATATGGTCAACATTTTGCTACATCTGCTGTTTACTTTCCTACAGATAGATATGGAATAAATGAAAACTGGTTAAACGCAGGTTTACAATTATTTTATCCAAGAGATTTAGGCAACGTGGTCGCCATAATTAAAAGCCCTTATGCCTCTCCCAATCAAAAAAATATAGCTCGTATTTGGAAAGTATTTTTATTCCATCGTTATGTTGATTGTTATGGTGATCTTCCATATTTTAATGTTTTGGATATCACTAAACCTGAAGTGTACGATGCACAAAAAGATATTTATTATGATTTTTTCAAAGAATTAAAAGAAGCAGCAGCAGCTTTGGACTTAAACATAAAACAATCGTATGATACAAAGGACGTAATCTATGGAACACTTGCTAATGAAACTTTGGCTTGGAAAAAATTTGCAAATACTTTGCGTCTTCGTTTGGCAGTAAGAATATCAAAAAAAGATCCCGCAAAAGGCAAAACAGAAGCCGAAGAAGCTATTGCTAGTGGTGTATTTACAGACAATGCAGATAATGCTTTAGCAAAAGTAAGTGCCATTCTACCCAACGCTTTAAATCAAATTTCTGGATTTGGAGAATTTAGAATGAGTGCAACCAGTGAAAGTATTTTGGTAGGATACAAAGATCCAAGGTTAAAGGAATATTTTTCACCTGCCCTTGGTGGCACAGGCACTAGTGCTACATACACGGGTACTTTTAATGGTATACAAAATGGATTAAATCCTTCTGACTTTAGTTTGCCTGAAAATAAAAATGATAATAATTCTAATTTAGGTCCTCGATTTAGTAAGTCAAACGAAGCAAGCAATCCAAGAATTGTATTAACGTATGCAGAAGCATGTTTTTTATTATCCGAATCACAACTAAATGGTTGGAATGTGGGAACTGGTACCGCACAAGATTGGTACAATAAAGGTATTGAGGCTTCTATGAAACAATTTGGAATTACTGATGCAGCAGCAATAACTGCCTTTCAAAATAATACTATTGATTTGCCTACCACTCCAGCAGGAAACACACGCCCTATTACTACTTTACCAATTAAATTTTCTGGTATATCAGCCGAGCAAAGGGAGCAAATAGGCATACAAAAATGGGTGGCAGTTTATCCTGATGGCTATGAAGCCTGGGCAGAATTTAGAAGAACTGGCTTCCCTAAATTATACCCACCAATAAATTATGAACCTGGTACTACGGTGGCCACTGGTTCATTTGTACAAAGAATTCCTTATACCGGTTATTTAAGATCATTAAATAATGTAGAAGTAACCAAAGCAGAAACCCGTATGGGCGGCGGTGGACAAAATATTAAACTTTGGTTTGCTGGCGGAAACTAAATGATATTTCTCTTTATTATTAGTCTAATTAAAAAGGTCGTCTCCAATAGAGATGACCTTTTTTTCTAAATAATATTTTATGCTACAAAGAAATCAATCATTAGATGCATTAAGAGGTTTTGCAATACTAACAATGGTACTAAGTGGCAGCATAGCTTTTGGCGATGTATTACCAGCGTGGATGTACCATGCACAAGTGCCGCCGCCAGCTCATGTATTTGTACCCACACTTGCCGGCATAACGTGGGTAGATCTGGTTTTTCCGTTTTTTTTATTTGCTATGGGTGCAGCAATACCATTGGCTATGCAAAAAAATGTAAAAGAAAATGCAGGCTTTGGTCAAATTTTATTTATTGCTTTCCGCAGATTTTTTATGTTGGCTTTTTTTGCGTTATTTACCCATCATTTAATGCCTTGGGCTTTGGCAAAAGAACCAACAACCAAACATTATTTATTATCTATTGTTTCGTTTGTGTTGGTATTTTTTCAACTGTACGATAATAAAAACGAAAAATATAAAAGGCTGTTTTTAGTTTTAAAATTTATTTCATTTGCTGTTGCTATAATTTTACTTGCAATATTTCCATTTAAAAGTGGAGATGGTTTTTCTTTTAACAACAGCGACATCATTATCATCGTTTTAGCCAACATGGCTTTATTTGGTACCATCATTTGGTGGCTCACAAAAAATAATCCTTCATTAAGAATTGGTATTTTGCCTTTTGTAATGGCAATATTTTTGGCAGCCAAAGAACCTACAGAAGGGTGGGCAAAATTATTATACAATTTCAATAATATAGCAGGATATAAATTTGATTGGTTGTACCAATTTTATTTTCTTAAATATTTATTCATTGTTATTTCTGGTACTATTGCTGGAGAGTATTTTTTAAAGTTTGCAAAAACAGAAATTAAAACAGTTACAGAAAAAGAAAATCGACGAATGAAATTAATTGCTTTGTTGGCTTTCACCTTGGTATTAAGCAATACCGTTTTGTTGTTTGGCAGATACTTGTTTTTAAATCTTTTTCTAACGACCGCAATACTTTTTAGTATTTATTTTTTAATGAAAAGAATGATAAAAGAACACAACGAATTATTGTTTCATTTTTTTAATGCCGGTGCATACTTGCTTTTGTTGGGCTTGTGTTTTGAAGCGTATGAAGGTGGTATTAAAAAAGATCATTCAACCTATAGTTATTATTTTGTAACAAGCGGGTTGGCTTTTTTTATGCTCATCGGGTTCAATGGTTTCGCATTAAGTAAAATTGGTTCATCAATTAACAATTTTCTTTGTTTAAATGGGAGAAATCCGTTGGTTGCTTATGTAGCTGGTAATTTGTTATTGCAACCTATTTTGCAATTATCGGGTGTCTATTTATTTTTTGATAGTATGAATGTAAATCCTTTTTTAGGATTTTTAAAAGGAGTTTTGTTTACAGGAATTGTATCGGTAATTACGATTTGGTTTACAAAGAGGGGTTGGTTTTGGAAGAGTTAATGTTATTATTAATTTAGTATTTAATTTGTTTATTCATATATTATTGATTGTTTAGTAATTTATAAAAATTAACCCTAATTTTCAAACATTGTTTGATATATTTCACCCTAATTATTAAACATATTATAAATATTTTACCCTAATTCTGTTACAGATTTATAAAATATTTACCCTAATTCTGTTACAATATTTTTGAATATTTACCCTAATTTTATTACATGTTTCAACGCAATGTATTATTAGAACTTACAAAATGGTCAAAAAGAACCAAACGTAAGCCTATGGTTTTGCGGGAAGCAAGACAAGTTGGAAAAACAATATTGGTAGAAATATTTTCAAAGCAATTTCCCCAATATTTATACCTCAATTTAGAATTAAAAGAAGATAGACAACCGTTTGAGTCTTTTACTATTATTACTAAGTTGACGCAGACTTTATTTATACAAAAAAATCTTTCTTATAATAAAAAAGAAGACACCTTAATTTTTATTGATGAGATACAGGAATTACCAGAGGCGATGAATTTGCTACGTTATTTTTATGAACAAGAGCCAACTATTCCGTAATAGCCGCAGGCTCATTATTAGAAACTATTTTCAATAACAAAGTAAATTTCCCAGTAGGAAGAGTAGAATATTTGGTGGTACGCCCCGTTTCTTTTGCTGAATTTTTGTATGCAACAAAAGAAGATATTGCAGCAGAGCAATTAGAATTGGTTCCTATGAATGATTTTGCATTCGATAGATTATTATTACTCTTTAATCAATATGCATTAATTGGGGGTATGCCCGAGATAGTAAGCGAATATGCAACAAATAAAGATATTACTGCTCTGGCAAGAATTTATGATGCTCTTCTTATTTCTTATTTAGATGATGTAGAAAAATATGCTACAGGTAATGCAGAAATTCAACAAATACGGCATGTAATAAAAGCCGCTTTTATAGAAGCTGGAAAAAGAATAAAGTTTGAAGGCTTTGGAGGTTCAAATTATAAATCAAGGGAAATGGGAGAAGCATTTCGAACCTTAGAAAAAGCATTAATTATGCATCTTGTATATCCCAATACCGGTGCTAGTTTGCCTTTGTTGCCCGATAAAAAAAAATCGCCCAAGTTGCAAGTATTAGATACTGGCTTATTAAATTATTCAGCAGGTCTGCAACTTGATATTCTTGGAACCAAAGATTTGAATAACGTGCATAAAGGTTTAATTATTGAACATTTGGTTGGTCAGGAATTGTTAGCTACAGATTTTTCTAGTTTGCATACTTTGCAATTTTGGGTGAGGGAAAAAAATACTTCCGATGCTGAGGTTGATTTTATTGTAAGGTACAACGGCAAACTCATACCAATAGAAGTAAAATCCGGTGCTACAGGAAAACTAAAATCTCTGCACATGTATATGGATATGGCGCCTCATAAAATGGCCATACGTTTTTGTGCAGCCAAACTAAACATTACAAAAATTATTACACCAGTAGGGACAGAATATTTTTTATTGACACTACCATATTTTTTGGTGTGCAAAATTAATGAGTACTTACCTTGGTTTGAGAAGGAGGTGGAGGAGATGTAGAATCTATGTGCTTTGCCCATGCCCACGGGTTAAGCCCGTAATTACTCAAAGGTGCACCCCTTCTGGTTTCGTTGTAAAATATCCCATAGTTTATTCGTACACATCCATTACCAATGCACCTCCCTTCAACATTTCTTTATGGCTTATAGATAATACAGGAATTGATTTTCCATTCAATGTTATTTTATAAATTCTAGCAGCCTCTCCCCGCTTTTGTATTTTATTTACTTTTATTAAAAGCGATTTATTGTCAGGTAATTGAATGATTGCCTCTTTTAATAATGGATAACCAAATACATATTCACCGCTGGCAGGATTCATGGGATACATGCCTATCATTGTCCATACAAGCCATGCACTCATTTGACCACAGTCGTCGTTACCACTCAATCCGTCGGGCCCAAGTTTGTATAAACTATCTGTAACTAATTTTATTTTTTCTGCTGCTTTTTGTGGCTGCCCAAGTGCGGTGTACATATAAATAATATGATGGCTTGGTTCATTGCCGTGCGCATATTGGCCTATCAATCCACTTATATCTGCCGATGCATTTTCACCATGTAGTTCAGAGCTGGCGCTGAATAAATCATCTAATTTTTTAATTAATTTTTCTTTTCCACCATATAAAGTTGCCAAACCACTTACATCGTGTGGTACAAAAAAACTGTGTTGCCATGCGGTGCCTTCTACATATTGCCCGTCAAAACCATGCTCAGAAAGTAACGGATCAAATGGCTCAATAAATTTTCCGGTACTATCTTTTGCCCGCATAAACCCAGTATTTTTATCAAATAAATTTTTATAACTCATGGCTCTTTTCATAAAGCGATTGTAGTCATTTTGCTTACCTAATTTTTTTGCAACTTGGGCAATACACCAATCATCATAAGCATATTCAAGCGTTACTGTTACGCTCCAACCTTCTTTATCTTGTGGTAAATACCCAAAGCGAATATAATCCTGCGTTCCTCTTTGTTTTTGATTGGCACTTAGCAACATTGCCTCGTAAGCTTCGTTTACATCAAAGCCTTTTACATCTTTTAAAATAGCATCTGCTAATACCGGTATTGCATGGTAACCCGTCATGGTATTGGCTTCCCAAGTACTTATATCCCATACAGGTAATAGGCCATTGTCTTTTTTTAGTTGCAACATGCTGTTCATTAAATCTGCCAATCGGTCTGTTTGTGTAAATGTAAACAGCGGGTTTAATGCACGAAATGTATCCCACAAAGAAAAAATTGTGTAATGGTTTTTGTGTTTAATTTTTACAATATTGTTTTGATGATTGCGATAAGTACCATCTGCATCTGAATGTATAACCGGAGCCAGGCAGGTTCTATAAAGTGCTGTATAAAATCTTACCTTATCATCTTCAATAAAAGTTTTTATGTTGATTTTATTTAGTTCTTTTTCCCACAATAGTTCCGCTTCTTTTGCTACTTGGTTAAATGGTTTATTACCTATTTCATTTATGGCAAGCAAAGCTTTTTCGGGGCTTACACTGCTTATACCTACTTTTATAAATAGCGGTTTTCTGTTTAAATTAAATTGTAAAACAGTTTTTACCAATCTGCCGGTATCTTGACCAATATTATTTTTATTGCTGTTTAAAAATGTTTTTGAAACCACAGGACTGGAAAACTTTGCAGCAAAATATACACGCTGGTTTTTTGCCCAACCAGTACTATATCTGTATCCTAGTAATGTGCTGTCATTTACTAATTGCAACATACCCTCGGTGCTGTTATCCCAGTTAATTCTGAAGCCCATATCAAATTGTAAAAAGGCTTTATTATTTTTAAAATCGTATTGGTGATAACCGGTTCGTTCGGTGGCTGTAAAACTGCATTGTACGCCATTGCCAAGCTGTACACTGTAAAAACCCGGGCTTGCTTTTTCGTTGCTATGTTTAAAAGAAATTTTTATTTTTTCTTGATGAATAAGAGAGGTATCTGTTAATGGAAGCACACTTATATCGCACCAATCTCCAATGCCGGTGCCGCTTAAATGGGTATGACTAAAACCTGCAATACTATCGCTGCTATAATGATAGCCGCTGCACCAATCCCAACCTTCTGTCCCATTATCGGGGCTTAATTGTACCATACCAAATGGAACTGTAGCACCGGGATATGTATGTCCGTGCCCACCAGTTCCTAAAAAAGGGTCAACGTATTTGGTTAGTTTTTGTGCGCTGCAACAACAGGTAATAAAAAGGAGGGGTGAGAAATATTTTTTCATTTGAGATTATGTTTGTCGAAAACCTGCCTGCCAGCAAAGGCAGGGTTAGTAAGGCGTTTTATGTTTTCAATTTAATTGCTTTTACTTGGAAAGTGTGTAAGTTTTCTGCTTTCTCCTTCGGTGGACACAGTTAAAAAATATTTTTCCACAGAAGCCACAGATTCACTGTTTGGATCATTTAATTTTTATACTATTACATAAAAAGCAAATCAGTATTTATCTTTTTCTCGGTGAATTTAGTAAAAACACTTCTTTCCGACTAAAACGTATTTAAAGCTAAATTGAAAAAAAAATTTTCAACGGAGCGTCGCCACTAAAGCTACATCAGAATTTCACAGTTTGTTACAAAAAATATTTATGGAATGTACGGATAGATGGTTTGATAAAAAGTAATTTTATCTTTTACACCTTCGTAAAAAAAGAAACACTCGCCTTTAAAACCACTTACTCTGTTTAATGAAACTTCCTGTTTTAATAAATCATCGCTTACTAGTGTGGTGCCAGATTTTACAACGATACCCGGATAAAATGGTATAGCCGGATTTCTATAATACGTTTTTTGTTGGGCTAAGGTGGCGGTGTATGCTGCAATATCGTAGCGATAACATTGTGGTAAAATAGCATCTACATAAGAGCTGTCAACCCAGGTAGGCCAATCTTGCAAATATTCGTTGAGGCTAAATGGGTATGGGCTGGGGCTCATTGAAAATAGAATATTTGGCTTGATCGCTTTTACTTCTGTTCTCAATTTTTTTAAGAAACTGTTTAGCTTTTTTGCACGCCATTGTACCCAAGCAGCATCGGCATAATTAGTGGGAGGGTTTACCCCGTTTTCAGAAAGATATAAATTTTTTGTATAAGCATCGTAGCCAGATGTAGATGGTACAGCCGGTAATCTATCATCGCCCTGTACACCATCAATTGCATAATTGGTTGTTACTTCTTTAAAAAGACTAATCATATAATTCTGAACAGCGGGGTCAAATGCATTCAACCAATCGAATCCATTTTTTACAACCAAGGCACCATTTATATCTTTAGCAGCCCATGTAGGTTGCGCTGCTAAAATAGCGCCACCGTTATTGGAATAAGAAGAGGAAAATCCATATTCAAACCATGCATGTACTTTTATGCCTGCAGCGTGGCCTTCATCAATCATTTCCTGTAAGAGATCTCTACCAGCAAAATTCGGCCTAATTTTTACACCAATTAAATTTTGCATTACAGTGCTTGGATAGCAAGTAGTACCATTATTATACACCACCATAAAAATATTATTTATTCCCGCCGCTTTGCAGGTTTGTACGCAAGCTGCAATATTTGCTCTGCTATCTAAAGCTGTACTTGCGGCAGTTGTTACCCATGCTCCTCTTAATGCATTTATATCCCATACCGGTTGGGGCGGTGGTGGTATAACAGTAACAGGTGTGAAGCTTTTATTTTTTTTGCATGCAGATGCAATGAGTGTGATTAATATTAGGGAGCAAAGAACTTTAATAACGATTGTACAATTTCTCATAAATATGTTTTATTTAAAATGATATATTTAATACGAACTTAAATAATATTTTATATATATTGTGTATAGTTTTTAAATTATTTAATTAACTAAGATATTTTTAAAATTTAAACTAAGTTTTTTGTGATAAAAAAAGCAATACATCCTGCCAGTTGGATACCAACAACTTGGCTTGCAATGGGATTACCCTTTGTTGCATTAGCTGCTTCCAGTTCCATCATGTATAAAAACATGGGAATATCAGATACAAAAATTGCTTTTTGGACATCCCTTGTTATGCTGCCCTGGACTCTTAAACCTTTATGGGGACCAGTTTTAGAAATGTTTAAAACAAAAAAATTTTTTGTTTATACCACACAAATTTTTACAGGATGTCTTTTTGGTTTAGTGGCTATAAGTTTACAACTCCCCAATTTCTTTGCAATTTCTATAGCCGTTTTTTTTATAATTGCCATTAGTGGAGCTACACATGATATGGCGGCTGACGGCGTTTACTTAAATGAACTTACACCAAAACTACAGGCAGAATATGTAGGCTGGCAAGGAGCATTTTATAATATTGCAAAAGTATTATCGGGTGGTTTGTTAGTTTATTTAGCGGGTGAGCTGGAAAAAAAATGGGGCATTGCAAATGCGTGGATGACAGTGATGGGTTGTTATGGAATTATAATGATTGTACTTGGTTTATATAATATGAAAGCATTGCCCACAGGCGGCGTAACAAAAAAAGTGCATTCAGTAAAAGAAGGGTTTGATACATTAAAAGATGTGATGATAACTTTTTTTCAAAAGAAAAATATCTGGATTAGTTTATGTTTTATTGTTTTTTACAGGTTTGCAGAAGGGCAGGCAATAAAAATTACGCCGCTGTTTTTTAAAGCCACCAGGGCAGAAGGTGGTTTGGGATTATCAACTTCACAAATTGGAATTTTGTATGGTGTATTTGGTGCCATTGCTTTTGTACTTGGCTCCATCAGTGCAGGTTATTTCACCGCTAAAAAAGGGTTGAATAGAAAAACGCTTTTAATACTTTGCGCATTTTTTAATATTCCTTTTGCAGCTTATGCATATTTGGCAATTACACTTCCCATTAATGTAAATATAATAGGTGCTGCAGTTGCCATAGAGTACTTTGGTTATGGCTTTGGCTTTGTTGGTTTAATACTTTTTATTATGCAGCAAATAGCACCAGGAAGGTACAAAATGGCGCATTATGCAATTGCGGGCGGGTTAATGAATTTAGGTTTTATGTTTCCTTCAATGGTGAGCGGTTTTGTAAGTGATTATTTGGGTTACAAAGATTTTTTTATATGGGTATTGGTTGCAACTATACCTGCATTTTTAATTACATGGTTTGTACCATTGTCTAAAATAGAAATACAAGGTGAAGAAATTGATACAGTTATTACTTAATAAATATTTTCATGAGGAGTGCTTTGTTTTTAATATGTTGCTGTTTTGTTTTTACAAAAAAATTATATTCTCAAACAACTTATGATACAACTTTTTATACAACCTATTATGGTCAAAAACTTACATTATTTAAATTAACACCCAGTACAAAAAATGGAATCATTTTTTTAGACGACTGTATTTGTTTATATCTGTAAGCCGTAAGATAAAGCCACAGATTCACTGTTTTAGTTTTTGAAATTAAAAATGTCTATGAAATAGTCAATCTTCATGTTTACCAAAACACCATTATTTAATGAGTTTTCTTTAATTTAATTTAAAATTTATGCAAGGAACAAATTTTGAAGTAGAAGAAGACTATCCATTACAAAAGGAAACTGGTATAATTATTAACATTGGATATGAAATATATAAACAACTTGGTGCAGGATTTTTAGAAATAGTTTATAAAGACGCCTTTGAATATGAGTTTCAGTTACGAGGAATATTTTACGAAAGAGAAAAAGAATATGTTGTAAAATACAAAGACATCATTTTAAAACATAAGTTTAATGCAGATTTTGTTGTTTTCGGTAGTGTTATCCTTGAGGTGAAAGCAAAACTCGGTGGTATAGCAAGAGAAGATTTAGCGCAAGCAATAAACTATTTAAAAGTATCTGGTTGTAAAGTAGCAGTATTAGTAAATTTTGCGAAAGAAAAATTAGAAGTAAAAAGAGTGATTTATTAATAGCAAACAAGGAACCTAATATTATTTAAATCAGATTTTAAAATTTACTTTGATTTTACAGAAGTAAAATAGTGAATCTGTGGCAATGATTTTTGCGAAGCCAAAAGTAAAAAATTCATATAATCTGAACTTTAAAATCTGAAATAAATAATTAGATTTTCTCGCAAAACCTGTAATTAATTTTGCGTAGCAAAAAAAAACTTATGCTAATAACCGGAACATTTATCGACGAAATAAGCCATGACATTCCCCACCAAAACTGGGGTACAAAAGAATGGGAGCAAGATTTTTTGCACATGAAAGCTGCCGGCATTAATACCGTTATTTTAATTAGATGTGGCTATCGAAAATTTATCACTTACCCATCTGCATACTTAAAAAATAAATATGGATGTTACCAGCCACCTATTAATTTGGTAGAATTATTTTTAACCCTTGCCGATAAATATGAAATGGACTTTTACTTTGGCTTGTACGACAGTGGTCATTATTGGGATACAGGAAACCTAATCAACGAAATTGAAGACAATAAATTTGTAATTGAAGAAGCATGGAAAATCTACGGTCATCACCCATCATTTAAAGGCTGGTATTTAAGCATGGAAATAAGCAGAAAAACAATTGGGGCTGTTGAAGCCTTTAGAACATTAGGCATTCAATGCAAACAAATAAGTAATAATTTGTCCACATTTATTTCGCCGTGGATAGATGGTAAAAAAGCAGTACTGGCATCATCATCTACCTTAACAAAAACTGATGTTATAGAAGTAGCCCAGCATGAAAAAGAATGGAATGAAATATTTAGTGGTGTGCAAGGCGCAATAGATGCAGTGGCTTTTCAAGATGGTCATATTGATTTTAGTGAACTCAATACATTTTTTACTGTAAATAAAAAACTTGCAGATAAGTATGGTATGCAATGCTGGACAAACGCTGAAAGTTTTGATAGAGATATGCCCATAAAATTTTTGCCCATCAAATTTGAAAAGCTTCGCCTCAAGTTGGAAGCTGCACATGCAGCAGGTTACGACAAGGCAATAACTTTTGAATTTTCTCATTTTATGAGTCCTCAGTCATCTTACATTCAAGCGCATCATTTATACAACCGTTACCAAGAATATAAAAACCAGTTAAATCAATTATGAAAAAGATATTTCTATTATTCCTTTTGTTTAGCAGCATAGCAAACAGTATTGTTGCACAAAAAAAGCAAGAGCCGGTTCGTGGCGTGTGGGTTACTAATGTAGCAAGTGATGTGTTGAAGTCTAAAAAAAATATTGTAGAAGCCATTCAGCTCTGTAAAAAAAACAGCATCAATAATATTTATGTAGTGGTGTGGAATAATGGGGTAACAATGTATCCCAGCAAAGTTGTGGAAGAGTATATTGGTATTAAACAATCAAAAATTTATGGCAACAGAGATCCTATAAAAGAAATTATTGAAGAAGGGCATAAGGAAGGAATTAAAGTACATGCTTGGTTTGAATTTGGTTTTTCTTATAATTATGGTGATAGTAACTGCTTGTGGCAACAACGATATCCAGAATGGGTTGGCAGAGATGTAAATGGAAATTATCTGCAAAAAAATAAATTCTTTTGGTGGAGCGCTCTTAATAAAGACGTACAAACTTTTATGAACAATTTAATATTAGAAGTAGTGAAAAATTATGATGTAGATGGCATACAGGGCGATGACCGTTTACCCGCCATGCCAAGTGAAGGTGGATATGATGAGGCTACAAAAAAACTTTATGCTGCAGAACACTCTGGCGCATTACCACCTAACAATTCAAAAGACAGTGCATGGGTTAAATGGCGTGCAGATAAGCTTAGCGGCTATATTAAGCAATTATATAAATCTGTAAAAAAAGTAAAACCAACCTGTATCATATCATGGGCACCTAGTATTTATCCGTGGAGTAAAGAACAATATTTACAAGACTGGCCTGCATGGTTAAAGGGTGGATATGCAGATTATATTTTACCCCAATTGTACAGATACAATATTCCTGCTTATGAAAAAATATTAAAAGAACTACAAAGCCAGTTGACTGATAAAGAACGTAAAAAAGTTTTCCCGGGTATTCTTACATCGTTGGGCGATGGGTATAGAATTAAAGACGATATGCTTAAAGAAACCATTAACCTAAACCGCAAATATGGTTTTGAAGGAGAATGTTTATTTTATTTTGAAACACTTCATACCAATAAAAATTTTTATTAAAAATATATCATAAGTAAAATGATTTAAGAAGAAAGTTTTAGTAACTATCATGTGTTTTAGCTATTTCAAAGTTTCTTATAAAAATATTCTAATAAGCAAAAGCAATTTACAATCTTGGTTATTTTACCACAAAAATGGAAGCTATCCACACATACTAAACAGGATGAAAAAGATAGCATTTATTGGTATTTTTTCTCAAGCTAAAATGAGTTATACCAATTATAAATATTAATTAGTCCAATTTAGTCCTGAAAAAACATATGGGAATCCACAGGTATTTTTGATGGTATCCTGGGATAAAGAATTAGTTGCGGCTGTTATAAATTCACTCACCTCATCAAGTGTTTTAT
>JANXXM010000171.1 GCA_025350645.1 Ferruginibacter sp. | reverse complement strand
GACCGCCTGCTTTATATGCTGGCGCAAACCAGGGTATGGTTATAAAAATAATCAATCTCCTTTTTTTACTGTTTGTGTTTGTAAATATTTTGAAAGCCGGGGAAATGCGAATACTTTTAAAAAATAATAAATAATAAGATTGGCGTACACCTGGCCAGTTACGTAAATATTATCGGACTCAAATGCAAAAAGTCCCATAAATAAAGATCCTACTACAGCATAATTAAAAACGAAATTATTAGATGATTTTTTTACAAAATAAAAATAACTTTTACCATAAATAAAACCAAGTATAAGGAGTGGAATAAGCATACCCAGATAACCAAAATCCACATAGCCATCTGCAAAATAACCCAGGCTGAAGGACACACCTCTCTTTACACCGGAGTACTGTATACCCGTATACTTACTGGCTTTGAGGGATGCATCGTAAATACCTTTATTAGGATTAAGCACCCGTGGTGTAAGTACAAATGCGAGAGTATTGCCCCAGTTCGCACCATTCTGGTAAGGCACTACAGATGGTACTCTATCCATTGCTTTTGCAAGATGATACGTGTATTGCAACCTATCCAGAAAATCTTCTGTAGCACCATTAAAACTACTGGTGCTTTGCTTGTCTGATAGCTCCAGCAATTTATCCAGCGCTTCTCCTTTTTCCACCTGTACGGTTTGCGTTTTAGATCCCTGGTTTAAGAAAGAACGATATTCGCCTTTTACGCTTGTCCAGAAAATACCACCAAATATCATTAACACGATGGATAAAATTGCAACAATAAATTTATTGAATTTTACATCTTTAAGTATGCACAAATATAAAAAGATTATGAAGAAAATGATTGTTTTAAAATCAGAAAAATAGCTAAAGAAACCAAGGGTAAATTCTATACCACAAAAAATATAAAATTCTTTTCTGCGTTTATTTTTTAAAATACTCTGCAGCCCAAAAAGGCAAAACATAAACCACTTAATATTTATAAAACTAAATATAACCTGTGTGAGTGCCGGTACAAAAAAGGCAACTCCCTGCAGGGTATTCATGGCAAAGAAAGTAACGAGGTAGGCATTGAATGTTTTATTAATTGAAAGCCTTTCTGCATGCGCTCTTAGTTTTTGAATATTTAGTGCAGGAATTTTACTCTGGTAATAAATGATGGGCCAGAAGAGAAAAATTAAACCAACAAAACTACATAGTATAGCATACATCGTATGATCCGACCGATAATTAATATCCTTATTAAGATAATTACTTTGCCAAACCCCTGCGCATATCTGTACAAAATGATACAGTAGAATGATAGTAAATACAGAAGGTTTGAGCGGCTGCTGAATATAATTAAAAAGAATAAAAAATATTGCCATGCCGATAAACAATAGAATACCATTGGTAAAAAACAACTGGCTTATCAAAAATATTAGCAGAAATATTTTTGTTCCATCATCAAAAAAAGTTTTTGTTCTCATTTATGATCTTTTCTTTTCCCCTGTTTTTAAAATTACCTTTTCTATTGCTTCACTATCATTTTCCAGCGAAAACGATTTAATTATATCTTTTGATCGTTGTCCCATTTTTTTTAAAAGATCTTTATCGGCCATACTTTTTTTTAAGGCAAGCTGTAAAGATGATTTGTTATTTTTTTCTACAATATAGCCGTTTATACCGTCTTCTATAATATCATACACTGCACCACATGCTGTGCTTGCTATAACTGCCCTGCCACTGGCCATTGCTTCGTTTATAGAAAGTCCCCAGGTTTCGCCAGGCCCGCGGGAGGGTAATACAAATATGTTGCAGGCTGCATAAATTACGGGCATTGTTTGTTGATTTTGAAAGCCCAGAAATTTTATATTTTCGTTTGTACCAAAATTTTTATGCAATTCTTTTTCCTGTTCCCCACTGCCCACAAAAAATAAATAAGCATTATTATCATTTAGGGCAGTAAAAACTTCTGCCAATAACAAAGGTTGCTTTTTGGATTCTAATTTTCCTACAAATAAAAATACGGTAGCCGTTTCTGGTATTTGCCATTGCGCTCTCAAAGCTGCCGCTTTTGCTTCAATAATTTTTGTACCTGCAAATCTTTCGTTATCTACAGCATGCGGCATAAAAACAAGTTGTTCATCCTTTAACCCGCTCGTTTTTAAATAATCATTATTTGCTTTGCCGGCATACAAAGCAATATCTACATACCGGTAAACATACTGCAGTATGATTTTTCTAATTATTTTTTTTAAAAAAGATTGATCATCCAGCAAGGTAGAGTCCCCACGGAATAGCACAGGTATTTTCCCTTTAAAATAACGCATTGCTTTCAGGTGACTTTTAAAGCTCCAGCCGTAAACCAGCACTGCATCTGCATTCCAGCTTTCCACTTCATTAATTAATGATGGATTATCTATTCCCTTATAATGATGAGAGCCTGGCTCTGATGCAATATTATTCACAAAACAATGATCATAAATATTTAGTAGTGGAATATCCCATTGCACTTCTTTTGCAAAACCTGGATCATATTTTTTGCCGGAAGCAGATTGGCTCCAGGTATAAAATACTTTTATACATATCCTATTCCTCCTATGCAGCATTTTAAATAACGGTGCATTGTATTGCACAGGATGGGTGGTTATAATGGCTAATTTTTTCAATGTTAATCGGCTATATATAGAGTAGGTTGAATACTTGGAATTACCACTTCAAAAGCATCTGCCGGAAGCCCGTAGTTTGCTTTTTCAAATAATTTTTTACTACGTCTGTACGCCATTTTGCTGCGGAGGTATTTTATATTCAAGCGGGGAAAAATATAAGACCAGTAAATTTTTTTCGCAGACCATTTTTTTATCTTTTCTACAGTTATTTTTTCGTGGAAAGGTAAAATTTTGTTAGGAACAATGATAAAACCATTAGCAGCAGAAGCAGCAGTAATAAGTTTTACAGGGCGTTTTAA